>JACNJR010000022.1 GCA_014382495.1 Candidatus Cloacimonadota bacterium
CGGGATTGGCTGCTACCATACCTCCTGACGCTAAATCGCCAAGCGTAAATCCAGTGTAGTTCGCATTATCACAATAAAGTACAAATTGAAATGAAATCGCACCATCAGATTCTGTTAATGCATATGATTCATCCTCTGCAATTGTTATTGTGTTTCCTTCGCTATAAACATAAATCATCGCTTCGTCTAAACTTCTACTTCCTCCTTTTCCACCTTCAACTGGGAATTCTGTAATGATGCCAGCGGAGTATTGCAGAATAAGTGCGGCGTCGTATGCGGAGACATTATCGTCACCATTCACATCGCCGGCAGTAAGCTGGTCATCAGTCCAATCTGAGATAATACCAGCAGAATATTGGAGAACGAGTGCAGCGTCGTATGCAGAAACATTATCGTCACCATTCACATCGCCGTAAGTTCCTGTCCAGCCACCGCTTTCTGGGAATTCAATTTCAATTGCAGCATATTCCATTGTTCCGCCATCTGCAGCGCCAAATCCGTGAATAGAAGAGCCGAAACTGTTATCATCGAGGAACATCAGATGAACTTTTCCGTGTGTGTCGTCCACATATTCCACTTTATCGCCTGGATAGACATAGCAAGGAAGCATTCCGTTTAATTCAGATGCGTAATTATCGCTATTTGGATTTGCATCTATGTATAATACATCCGACCAAGTTGCGCCATTATCGGAAGATACTGAGAAAGCCATTTGAGAATATTCCATCCAATCAGCATAATCTTCATCGCCGTCATTAGCATATTTATTATACAATCCATCGTGCCATACAGCAACAAGCCATCCCATATCTTCATTGCCAACTATTTTGAAGACATTTTCATGGAATGCAGTATCGTTGTCATAGAAGTAAATTGGCCAGCCAGAATAGAATAAGATATCTCCATAATATTCAGATTCCGAATCTTCGACGAATTCATCAACAGCGCCATCATTATTTGTATCCCACGGGAGATACATTTCATCTTCAGCAAAGTATGTCTGGTCTTGGGCAAAATCTTCGTGAATAGGTGCTTCAAGATTATGATAATGGAATGTCTTGGTTGCAAAATCAAATGTGATATGTTTTGGGAAAATGATGTATGGATAGTAGAAACTATCTCCTGCAGCATCTGGATATGTTTGCAAGCCCATTGCACCGGTCATATGCAGGTTACCATCTGCATCAAAGATCGCATTTTGATGTCCGGAATTTACGAAACCGAAATACATATCATAAGGAGTTCCATCTTCTGCTACAAATGTTGGGTCACCGAACATATCGAGCGGATTATCGACAGGATACTGGCAATTTAGTGTGACAGGTTCTTCCCAAGTAACTCCGCAATCTTCACTCCAAAGGACAAATAATTCGTCCCCGCCAGTATCGTAAACAGAGTAACCCATATAGGCAACGACATCGCCATTTACAGCCATTGCTTTCATCGCTCTTGCCCATTCAGGATCTTCAGCATGCATATCATCAAAGTAATCAAATTGTTGGTATGTCCAATTTAAATCAAGTTGTGCATCAAGTTCAGCAGAACTAAAATCTGCATAACCGAGTAAAACATTTTCAGAAGGTAAATCTGATCCGCCAGTAGAGGAAGTTGCATTATTACCAGTAACGAATACTCTGTTGTATCCAGCAGTTGGTGAATTTCCTACATAAGTATATGGCCAGATAAATTCATCCGGATCGTGATCGGTAAATTCAATCACATGATAAGGATCTTTCCACAGACCTGGACCACCCATTAGATGGAATAGGTCATAAGTAAATAGACAATCCCAGTTGGCGCCAGCCGATTGATGCCAAGTGCAGAATGGGTCTGCAGTAACGGGGTCAATATCAATTCCGCCATATCCTTCCCAAATATCGGAACCGGCAATAGTTGCATTTCCAGTCAAATTACCACTTGCATTAATATAGGCATAATACTCTCGTCGGTTTGCCACAGAGGTTTCTTGTCCGTGGTAAATCATATAGACACCACCAGCAGGATAGTAATATGGTTCAGAAACATCGGGTTGAACTCTTACGGGTAAGCTGTTGTAACTACCTGGCATATAATCGTAATATGTAGTAGTTAGATCAATTGGGTCAACAACAAATTGATAAGCTGGAACATCTCGAGTGATTTTTCTTACTGGAACTTTTTCATTCGCCAGCTGTCGAATGGGGATTTTTGTTTTAGCCGGTTGCATAATTTCATTTGCAAACAGGCCAAAAACAAATGTACTGATAATTAAAAGAACAATGAATTTTTTCATTTTTTCTCCTTTTTTCTTTAGTTGGTTAATATCTCAAATGGCATATTATTATGCCGCCTATCAATTAAAATTTCATCTTCATAGAAAATCTCATCGGTCCCGTAAGAAAGCTACCGTCTAATTTCTCTTCCAAATCCCCGAAACGAGAGTAAGAGAAATCAAGGTCTAAGATAGCCACCGATGTTGGGATTTTCCAACCTAAGCCAAATGATAAACCTTGGCAATCTAAATTAAATTGATATCCAGATCTCAAAAAGAATGTTCCAACGCAATATTCAACTCCTAAATTATATGTTTCCAATCTATCAACGCAATTGTC
Source organism: Candidatus Cloacimonadota bacterium (assembly GCA_014382495.1). Classification (GTDB taxonomy): domain Bacteria; phylum Cloacimonadota; class Cloacimonadia; order JGIOTU-2; family JGIOTU-2; genus JACNJR01. The sequence continues at coordinate 2,592 of JACNJR010000022.1, forward strand.
CAATTGAAATACAGCATCAACTGATTGCAATTTTTCTTTGTAGAGATTCATTGCAATTCCGAGCGAAAAATTCATAGGAATTGGAAAGTCCAACTCCTCGCGATCTTCATCAATCAAGCCATCGCCATCGTTGTCAAGCAGGTCGAATGGGTCTTCATCAATAGCGCCATCATTGTCATTATCTAAAGTATATTTCAAATTTGGTCCGAAGTTTCTCAAGCTCATACCGATTGTCAAATCGCGCCAACCTGTATCGTATAAACTTCCGAGGTCAACGCTCCAACCGTTAACATAATACTCATCTAAATTTTCTCGCAGATATTTGCCGGTAATTCCGAAGGAGAATTTGTCAGTCAATCGGGAAGCGTAAGATACTCCTGCCATAATATCGCTGCAAGTAAAATACATACCGTTCCATCCATAAATTTCTTCAGTGGTAACTTCCATCCAATCCATATGCAGAATTGATCCAGTAAAAGCAAATGTGCCAACTGAAGTGTTGAAAGCATAAGTTGCATATTCGAAATTTATATCAGCCACATAGCTAAGATGATTGAGAAAAAGTTCGCTACCATTTGTATAAGCCAAGCCAGCAGGATTCCAATATGAAGCTGATGCGCCTTTTGCGTATGGCGTATATGCTTCACCCATTCCGATTCCGCGAGCATCAATACCAAGTTTCAGAAATTGCAGACCAGCAGTTCCGACTTTGGGAAAAATTTCAGCTGAAAGAAAATTTGGCACAATAGATAAGATCATTAGAATTATTACTATCCTTTTCATTTCAAGCATCAGATCCTTTCTTTATTGGATCTTGTCAATTTGCTCAAATATTTTTGACCAATATCCAATATTATAATAATTTTGTCAAGAAAAATTTTATATTTTAATTTATTCATTTTATTTATTACTTAATAATAACAAATTTATCAACTTTTCTGTATCCGCTATCGTGATCTTCCACAGAATAAAGATAGATACCACTTGCGATAATCTGGTCATATCGTGACAGCATATCCCATTCGTGAATTCCACTTGCGGAAATACCTGTTGGTGATGCTTTGCTTGGATTGATAACATCCACAGAATGTGCGCCGTTATGTTCTATTTTATCGACAAGGTCGCCAGCAAGCGTGAATATTTTTATAGTACAATTTTCTGGAAGATTAACAAACCAAATGCGTTTACTTCTGTCGCCCTTATCATCATTAGCTCGTCTTCCATCAAACTTGCTTTGACCGAGATATGGATTTGGCACAACATAAATATTATCCATTTCATTTTTAGCGGCAGGACCTGGGAAAATAGTTTTCATATTAGCATCTTTTCCAGATTCAAGTGATTGTAGGTCTTTATCTGGAATTCCTCTGTCAAATGTAGTTACGGAAATATAATTTTCCACGCCCTTATCAGGATACTCTATTGTATATTTATAATATCTTCTTGAAAGTCGTTCTTTTTTGAGTTCAGTTAGACCTTGCGGGTGGCTTTGGCCGAGATGTCCTTTAAGAGGAATTAATGCATCGTCATATAAAGCCAAAAAGAGTTCATCTGAAATATTTGGATTTGGATTTTTGAAAAGAAGAGCTTCCTGCTCCTTAACACCAGTGCATTCAGCAATGACATCGATGCTGTCGAGAGTATTGTAAAGCGGAGTTCCATAAACAGTATCACCAACTGCAATTTTAGTAAAACTGTATAAATCATCAAATCTGTAATAATTAGTCCAACTTGTTGTATCTCCGTATACGATATCGTTCCCATCAACTATATGTGATTGAGGTAAGCCATTATTAATGCCGAGAAATCCGCCGAAGTTCACTTCGTAAGTTGGATCTTCTAAATTTTGACAGACGGAATAATCTGCAAAATCTTGTGGAGTATCAATTTTATCCCATCTTCCCACCTTCGTCCAAGCACCTTCAAGGCCAGACTTGGACCTTTTCCACAATGTATAACCTTGGAAATCGTGTCGCAATCTATCTGCTGTCCAAGGATTTACTGATGCATTATCATTTCTGTTAATCGGTTTTGTGTAATCTATCTCTCCATTTGACAATGTGTCCCAAGGTGCAAATTCTGCTGGGAAATATCCATATTCTTCAAGTTGTTCATCATAATTATCAATATAACTATCGAGAAAATTATTTCCCGTTTCCTCTTGCCAACCGATAGCACCTTTTGTGACATTCATTCTATCAACGGTAAATTCTGAGCGATTATCCCAGTAAACAAAAACAGAATCTCCATCTTCTGATTGTTGGCATGTCATTTTTGGATAATCTGGTGGGCCTGGCGCTTCATAATGTTTGAATGTGTCGGGCAGAATAACGGTAGTCAAAGTTTGTGCTTCACCATAAATTATTTTTGACCATTCGGAAGTTCGTTTTATCTCCTCCGGACTCTCTCCAGGAAAGATTCCGATAACAATTTTCATTGTTTCGTATGGAGCGAGATTCCAACTTGCTGTATCTGGTTCGGTAAGACCTTTCATATTTCCACAGAACCCAAAGAGAAAGCGTGTGTCGCAAGGATCACTTTCTTGTGTTTCTGGTTCATCTCTCAAAGAGGTAAATTTATTATCATCAGGATTTCTATCTGTCAGAAGCCAATATTTTTGGTTTCGATTATCTTGTGTATTTGGATCTCCATCGTGAGGACCGTCACCTCTTTTCCAAGTCCAACAAGCGAAATCAAGTTGATCTGGATCGGGTGTACAAACCCTTGCGCCGATATATCCTGTGGTAAGTCCGCCATCTTGGTCGGCATCGTAAGTGTATGCAAATTCATATCCTTCGCCAGAAACATAACTGCTTATATCTTCGAGGGAACGAGGATCTCCACCCCAAGATTGAGGACCGACATCGCAATCCATATATATACCCATCGCACAATCGTACAATGTGTCTAATGGATTCATATTTGTGATATCAAATTCTACATAGATTAAATTTTTGATATACTCATAACTCCACTGAAAACTTACCTGGCGGACTCGGACATTCAACGGTTTATGTTCCTGCCCAGTCCCGCTTCCCCAGGTTCTCTCACCTGATGTACCGAATGGACTATAATCGTAATAATAACCAAGATAATCTTGCTCTGAAAGTGGATATCCATCTTCATCTTGTAATCCATCGCCATCATCATCCTGCGGTCGTGCAAAGTTGTATAAGCTATCAGTATCGTCAAATCCTAAATCCAAAAAGCCAAGCGGAAACCAAATATCAATATTATCGTTGATTTCACCTACATCGCATTGTGTATTTTCAACTACTCCGCGAAATTCATGAGTCCCACTGGAAAATGTGCTAAATTGTGAAGGGACGCTATGGCGGTATGGAAAAGCAAATCCGGCAGGGTCTTCATCAATCAAGCCATCGCCATCATCGTCAATGCCCATCTGCTGTTCTCTAATCGATGATTCCAAAACACCATCAGATAAATTATTTTCGTCATACAAAGAGCCAAGAGCATTCTCTTCCAACTGATTATATGCGGGAAGATATTCATACATATCTGCATCGCCATCGAATCCGACTGAGACCAAAGTATCAATAACTCTTCCAAATCCTACATTTGTTGTTCCTGTCTCGTCTTGGTCCGCATTCTGCCAGTAGAGTTCATCTCCGTAAGAATTTCGTCTCTGCTTACAAGCACCAAACCATAATGCGCCTTGATAAAGATAGTCAATACCAGAACCGCCTGGATATTCCAGAGATGGCCATTGTGGAGTTACATCATCTCCTGAACCGAAGAAACCATAGTTGCTGATTCTCATCCAGATATTACCGACATTGTGGTAATGGAAAATATCTAATCTTTTGCTGCCAGAACCACTTTGTATAGCTTTTGTAAATGCGAGAGAAGAAAATCCGATAACGAATAATACGACTAAAAACAACATCAAATTCTTTCTTTTTGAGCTGAAAAGCATTACACCTCCGAATCTATAATAAAAATTTTCATAATTAAAAACTAAATTTGATGGGAAAAGTTACCCAGACAGCAACCGCTTTTCCCTGATTTTTTGCTGGAATGAATTTCCATTTTCTTACAGCTCTAATCGCAGCTTCATCTAGTCCGCCAGGTCCAGATTGGAGTGATTGGATGACATCTACAGCACCGACAGTTCCATCTGCAAAAACTTCTGCCTGAACAACAACGGTTCCTTCCAAACCACTCTTTTTCGCAAAATCTGTATATTCTGGCCAGACCTTCTTGATTGCGATTGGCTCTTCATCGTGAACGACAAATTTTGGAGTTGTACCAACACTACTGACTGGAGGAGGTTTTGTCAAATCAAGAGTAGTCGGTCCAATCGTTTCGATTTCCTCAATATCCTCATCGTCAGACATTTCAGATTCCTCAATAGTAAGTGGAATAATTGGTTTTACCTCTTCAGGCGGTTTGAATTTCTGTCTAACTTCTGGAGGAATTTCGATACTTTGAATCTCTTTCATTTTGTGTTTATACGGTTTTACTTCAATTTTTGGAAACACGATAAATGCGAAGAGAATTAGAAGTAAAGCTAATGTGAGCGAACGGTCAAAATAGCTACTCGCTTCTTCTTTCCAATCTAAAAATTTATATTTTGATTTATTTTGCATTTTTTTTTGATTTAGCGAAGAACTTTGGCTTCGAATGAAACTCGCAAAGCTTCCGCCTTTTTCAGTTCATTCATAATATCTACCATAAGTCCATAATCAGCGTCTCTGTCCGTGCGAAAACTTGTGATAATGCTCGGATTTGTAGCGAGTTTTTTCATCATAACATATCGTATTTGGTCGGTTTCTATGGCGAAATCATCGATTGAGATAATTCCAGATTTGCTTACATAAATAGTTGCGGCATTTCTGCGATTTATTTTCTGAATCGATTCGGCTTTTGGAAGAATAACATTAAGCCCTTTTTCCTTCACAAAAGTTGTACTAACCATAAAAAATATTAGCAATAGAAAAGCGATATCAGACATCGAGGCATTCGGAATCTCAGTCGCAATTTTCGTTTTTCTTTCAATCGTTGCCATAAATCCTCTTACCTTGTGGAGAGTGAAATTGTCTTCGCGCCCGCTGCAAGCAGTTGGTCAAGCGCTTCTACCATCATATGATATTTACATCTTCGGTCTGCTTCAAGCACGAAAACCATTTTTGGATTTTCATTCACTTTTTTTTCTATAATTTTTCTTAAATCGCTATAACTTATGCGTCGTTCGTCGATAGCGATATCACCTTTTCGGTTAACTTTGATTTTGGTGAGATTCTCTTTTTTGATTTTAACTTTTTGGCCGCCAGTTTCTGCGTGAGGAGGTAGAATCAAACCGAGTCCTTTTTTCGCATCAAATTTCGTCGTAACAAGAAAGAAAATTAGCAGAAGAAACGCCACATCTGCCATTGAAGCAGTTGGAATACTCGCTTTTTTTCGCACCTTTTTTTGCTTTACAATATTCATATTTATTTAGATTCTAAAATTGCTTCTGATAATTTTTCAGAACCGGTCTGCATATCAATTATTAAGCCGTCAATTGCTGAAACGAAGAAATTATTAATCAATTGAATTGGAATTGCCACGGCGAGTCCAGCAGCAGTTGTAACCAAAGCGACAGAAATTCCGCCAGCGACGATTGTTGGTTCAACTTCTCCGGCAGCTTCGATTGCCTCAAATGCTTGAATCATTCCGACGACTGTTCCGAGAAATCCCAGCATAGGCGCAAGATTGATTGTTGTCGCAAGTGCGATTAATCCTTTTTCGAGAAAAGACATCTCCAAAATTCCTGCATTCTCAATCGCTTTCTCAACTTCTTCAATCCCTTTATCCGCCTTCAATAATCCGGAATGAAGGATTGTTGCGACAGGACCGCGAGTTTCCGAACAGAGTTTGAGCGCTTCATCATATTTCTTTTCTGCTACAAGTGGATTTAGTTGTTCCATAAAATCATGAACAGAAATTTTTGCATATCTCAAGGCAATAATTTTCCAAATAGAAGTTGCCAATGCCCAGATAACAAGAATCAGCATAGGCCACATAACCCATCCACCTTTGATGAAGAGTTCAACTAAACCGCTACCGACGATTTTTTTCGCAAATGCTTCAAATCCGCCACCAGTTTTAGCAACTTCAGTTTCAATAACCTCTTCGACGGCAGAAGTTGTGTCTTCTGCAACTTCATTCTCTTCGGCGTTCAGCACTAAAGCGATTGACAAAATAATCACAAAGGCAATCGTTGCCAGGATTAGAATTCTGAATTTCTTACTTTTATTCACTTTTATTCCTCCTTAGTTTTTAGAATTCAAATGCTATTCCGAAATTATATTTTCTTCTTTCTGTGTAAATTCCTGGATTGGAGAGACCAGCCATATAAATTGCGGCACCAGCGATATCTTCTGCAGTATCAATATTATCATTCTCATCCAAATCATAATCATCCCAATAATCAAATGTTCCTTGGTCGTCGGTTTCACCAGTTTTTTCATTTACCCAATTGATATTCTCCGTATCGAATAGATTTGTTATATTCAAGTAAAATTTTATTTTTGAATCTCCAAACAGATTAAATACTTTACTGAACCTTACATTTGCAACATTTGTCCAAGGTTTTCTTGCAGAATTTGTTTCAAGAGGAGCATTACTTTCAGGGTCGGGAGTAATCGGAGTATATGGCTCGCCAGATTGAATTTGCCAGAGAAAGTTAGCATAGAATTTATCAGGCATTTTTAATCCCAAAACATAAAACTCCTCATCTTCTGGAATTCTGAAATCGAAGTTGACTGACCCGATATGACGAACATCCCAATCTAATGGAAATTCTCTTAAATTATCTGTCGCAGAACTAACCTCTGAATTCCTTCCGGTTGCCCAAGAATATGTATATCCAAGATTAAATCCCCAGAAATTACTAAATCTTTTTCTCAATGTAAATTCTATACCGCGAGCGCTACCATAATCGTTTGTAATATAAAGATAATGCTGTTTCCCAGATTCGGCAATACTATCAGGTAATAGCGAATAATCATTGCTCCAAGTACTGACCAAATTGTGAATGTTTTTGTAAAATATGGTAACATCCAAAAGATAATCCTCTGCCATCTGATGTTCCACGCCGACTTCGTAAGTTATTGTAGTTTCTGGCTTAAGATTTGGATTTCCAACACTTGCTCCAGTACTTCCAACTTCAGGCCGTGCGCTTGTAAAAACATATTGCATTGGTGGTAATTGACTTTGATAATTATACGCAAAATGCATCACATCTTTTTCAGTAATTGGATGAGAGACGCCCAATCGAGGACTTATCATCAATTGAAATTTTTCAACTTTCTCTTTTGAAATATAATAATCTCCACTTCCTGCTTGTTTGAGATATTCTACATAATCCCATTTTGCATCGACAAAATTTCCTGTAGTATCATTAATTGTTTGATATTTTTCTCCCAGATACCAGAAATCAAATCTCATTCCGGCATTAACAATCATACCTTCCCATTCCATTTTATCCTGAAGATAATATGCACCTTGCCAAGGATATGCTTTGTAACCATCCACAGAACCACCGGCAAATTGGACAGCATCTTCAAAATCTGAAATTAAATATGTATGTCCGCCATAACCAAGTGTATCGGTTTCATTTACAAGTTCGCCATCTTTTGGGCAATTGGCTAAATAATTTGGCAAACGAACAGCATCGTCAATAATCCAAGGTCCAACAAGGCGATCCTTAAAGATTTCATTATATTTGATTTCAATTCCGGTTTTAAAACTATGCACATTGTTCACTTGATATGTTAAATCTCCTCTAAGTGTGTATGTAACGGTTTTATCATCGATAAATGAACCAGAATGAGAACCAATTGATGAGAAGTATGGAACAGTTCGAACATCACCAAGCTGGTCCTTATATTCCACATAGCTGCCGGGAATATCAACACCATAATTGTTTGATTCAGGGTCATCGGGATTTAAATTAAAATTTCCATCGGAGAAATACCAATCTCTATCCACGCCGGAATTTAGATTAATATCGGTTGCAAATCTGCTTCCGCGGATTGTGTAAAACATATTTGATGAAAGAGTATGGTCCCAAGTGAATGCCTGTTGGTCATGAGTTGTAGTCCAATGATTGTAGTATTGTAACGAGTACTTCATACTGTGAGAATAAGGAAGATAGGTTTCACTATCACCTCTTAGCGAAAAAGTAAGTTTGTGTTTTGGAGTAAATTGAAATTTAACTTTTGTGTTCATCTGATAATTATTTTTAAATCTATTACCTAAATCAAAAAAGTCAAAAAGCAGGTCTCTATCTCCTTTGACGCTATTTATTTCATTAATAAAATATAGAGAATCTGCGTAAACATTACTTCCATTTTCCATAAATAAGTCCCATAAAATGTCATTTTCATCAATAGTATAATATTTTCCATATCGCGTATCAGTCCAAGAACCTGAAGCATTGATATAAAATGTGTATTTATCTCTTTTTTGTTTTGAGCCAAAAGGAATGATTGGTCCGCCGAGAGCAAATTTAATTTGGTCAGAATTATTTCCATCATTGAATAAATGGTCAGAACTGGATTCTATTTTTCCAGTGTATTCAGGTCCGCCAGATTTTGTTATCAGATTAATAATTGCAGATTGTGCATTACCGAATTCAGCAGTAAATCCTCCTGTTTGAATAGACATATCGCTAACTGCGTCCATATCAAGATTCATACCAAATCCGCCATCAACTGGATTTGAGACGGACATTCCATCAATAGTGTAAACGACTTCACCAGAACGTCCACCGCGAATATGCATATCTTCACCAGAACCGACAGCGCCAGCAGTAACAGCGACAATATCCTGAATATTTTCCACTGTCATATGCTCCATATCTTCTGCAGCGACAATGTTTTCAGAGCCAGTAATATCTCTCTCAACGAGTTTTCTTTTTGCTTTGACAGTAATCCCTTCAATTCCAATTGCCTTTTTCTGAAGTTCAAAATTTAATGTAGTGGTCAAATCCAGATTGATTTTCACTTTTTCCACAATCATATGTGCGTAATCCATTCTGAATGCTTTAACATCGTATTTTCCAGCTGGAATATTGATAACCATATATCTTCCCCTAGCATCGGTTATTGTTCCCATTTGTTTATCCAAAATCATAATGGTTGCACCGATAATCGGGTCGCCGGATTCCTTATCGATTACTCGTCCTATCAATTTCCCAGTTGTGCCAGCTGAAAGTATATTCGCAAAAAGCGTAAAAAACATTAAAAAAATCACAAAACGATATTTGCTCATCGACATTCCTTTCATAAGAACATTATTCTAATATAAAGTTAGAAAATACAATTTTTTGACTCCATAAAATTTAGTGTCAATTTTTTTTCAAAATATTTTTATTTTTCTATAATTTTTTTGATAAATTTTTTTTCAAATTTATTCAGACCACTTTTTTTGTCCAATTTTATCGGAAATATCTCCTCAAAAGCTTCATTTAATTTATATGAAAATTCAAGAAATGAAATAGGGGAATCCAGAATTTGATTTATTGCTATCGTTTTTTTTGAGAGATATTTTTTGAGAATGTTTCTCTCATTTTCATTTTTGACAATCAGAAATTTTGACATTAGTTCTTGATTATTATTGAGCAAAATTGAGCCATGTTGTAGAAACGCACCATCTTTTCTGATTTGAGCACTTCCAATAATTTTCTTGTTTTTGTAATGAATTTCATATTTTGAAGCACTTGTAAAACAAGGATTTGACCACTTTTTTTGGTTATTCAAACTTGGCAAACCATTTTCCATTTCTGCATCAATTCCAATTTTTTTCAGTGTTGCTAAAAGTACTTTCCCAATTTTTTGATAGGATTGCAAAATTGAACCTTTCAGAATTCCATCGGTTTTTGCGATAACTGCATAAGTTATTTCATCGTAATGAAGCACAGCTCTGCCGCCGGTCGGTCTGCGAACAATGCCAAATCCTGATTTTTTTACTCTTTCCAAATCAATATATTTTGCGATATTTTGATGAAAACCGAAAGAGATTGTTGGTGGATTCCAATCATAAATTCTGACAGTTTGAGGAGAAATTCCATTTGCAACGCCTTCCAAAATTGCTTTGTCTATCGCCATATTTTCGTTGGGAGGCATTTTGCCAGAATTAATGAAGCGCCAGATTTCAGCCATTCATCAAAATTGTGTATATTTTTTCAACAAATTTACTCGGGTTTCTATCTTTTCTTTATCCATTTTTTTTAATGAATCCAAACTAAAACTTTCAATATCAAACGATGCAGTTATCGTTCCGTACAATGCAGCTTTTTTGAGCGTCTGTTCGTCAAGTTTTTTTTCGCTTGTGAGAAATCCCATAAAGCCGCCAGCGAAACTGTCTCCAGCGCCAGTCGTATCGATTGCATTTTTTAGAGGAAAAACAGGAACGAAGAAAAGGAAATTTTTTGCAATCGTGATAGAACCGTATTCTCCTCGTTTGATTACAATAATTTTTGGACCAATTTTGAAAGTTTTTTCGGCTGCGTCAAAAATTGAAGCTGAATCTGTCAGCATTCTGATTTCATCTTCATTTATAAAGAGAATGTCTATCATTTTTAGCAATTTTTTTAGAGATTTATTTTTGCTTTTAATCCAAAAATTCATAGTATCTGCTGCAATAATTTTTGGCTTTTTCAATTGGTCAATAACACTAATTTGTAAATCTGGGTCGATATTTCCCAATAAAATATATTTGGATAATTTCTGTTTTTCTGGAATTTTAGGCGAGAAATTTGCAAAAACATTTAGCGAAGTTTGCAAAGTAATTGCTTCATTCAGATTTTCATATTTCCCTTTCCAGCGAAAGGTCTTGCCATTTGCAATTTTCACACCTTTTATATCAATATTTTTTGTTTTCAGAAGTTCAAGATATTCGTTTGGAAAGTCATTACCAATCACACCAACAATTGAAATATTTTTGGAAAAACAGCTAGCAGCAATTGAAGCATAAACCGCAGAGCCGCCGAGTACTTCTTCGACTTTACCAAAAGGATTTTCAACAGAATCCAGAGCAATTGAACCGATAATTAGCAGATTCATTTTTCTTGCTCGATTATTATTGTGGTATTCTGTTTTTTTGAATTTATAAGATAATCGAAGAATTTTTGCGGACCGCCAGCCGAGAAAAATCTTATTATTAAAAGAACAAAAATCAGAGCAATCAATCTTATTAAAATTTTCCAGAATGCGGTTAAATCTTTGTTTCTTCGTTTTCGTCGTCTAAGCCATTCGTCTTTGAATTCCATATTTTAGTCCAGAAGATTTTTCAAACCTTTTTCGAAACGTTTCACACCTTTTTTGATATTTTCCATTGAGTTTGCATATGAAAATCGGACAAATCCTTCGATGCCAAATGCCGAGCCAGGAACAAGTGCAATATGATAATTTTCCAAAAGAAAGTCGCACAAATTTGCTGATGTTTTAACTCCTTTTTTATTCTGTTCCAAATAATATGACACATTCGGCATTGCGTAAAAAGCACCTTTTGGAATAGCACATTTTATGTTTGGAATTGAGTTCAATTTTTCAATTAAAAAATTTCTTCGTTTTTCAAATTCTTGTCTCATTTTTTCGACCGAATCATCTTTTTCCAGAAGTGCAGAAATAACCGCTCTTTGCGTAATAGAATTTGCGCAAGATGTTGAATGTCCTTGAATTTTCAATGCTGATTTTATTATTTTTTCAGGACCTGCAGCATAGCCTAATCTCCAGCCAGTCATTGCATAAGCTTTTGAAACGCCGTTAATTACGACAGTTCGCGCCTTCATTTTTGGTAATGATGCTATGGAAATATGCTCCGTTTTATCGTAAATTAATTTCTCATAAATCTCATCAGAAATAACTGTTAGGTCGTGTTTTATTGCAAGTTTTGCAATCTCTTCTAATTCCATACGCGTGTAGACAATTCCAGTCGGATTATTGGGTGAATTTATGATGATTGCTTTGACTTTTGATGAGATATTTTTCTCAATATTTTTTGTAGAAATTTTGAAATCATCTCCTTCAGGTTCGATAAATTTTGGAATCGCATCAGTCATAATAATTTGTGAATAATAACTCACCCAAAATGGAATTGGCAACAGCACTTCGTCTTTGTAATTGCAAATTGCAAGCAGAATATTCATAATACAATTTTTTGCGCCCGAGGAGACCATAATATTTTCCGGACAATAATCGAGGTTATTATCTTTTTTGAACTTTCCACAAATTGCATTTCGCAATTCGAGCATTCCAGCTGTTGCTGTATAGTGCGTGTAGTTCTCATCAATTGCTTTTTTGGCAGCAGATTTGATATTTTGTGGAGTTTGAAAATCTGGTTCACCGATACTGAAATTAATCACATCAATTCCTTCCGCTTGCATCTCTTTGGATTTTGTGGAAATTGCAATTGTAGCAGAAGATTTTAGCTTTTTTACTCTTTCAGAAATTGGCATTTCATTTTTCCTTTATTCTAAATTTCATAAACTATTTTTGACAAATCAGCGATTTTCACAAAATGACCGTTCAACAATCTGAGCAAAGCCATCCGATTCTCTCTAATTTTTTCATCTTTTACCATCACCATAACATTATCGAAAAAGTCGTCTATATCGTCTTTTAACGCAATCAACATATTCAAAGCTTTCTGATAATTTTGAGATTCAACATATTTTTGATATTTTGGAGCAAGATTATTCATTTTTTGATAAAGAGAAATTTCTTCATTTTTCTCAAACAATTTTGTGTCTAATTTATTCACATTTTTTGAACTTGAAAGAATATTTGTAACTCGTTTGAAGCCAATAATAAGTTTCCGAAATTCATCTTTAGATTTGAGATTTTGCAGATTTTTTGCTCGCAGAATTGTGTCGGGAATATTGGCAAATCCGCTTTCCATAACTGCGTCAATCACATCGTATTCGATTTTGTAATTTTCAAGATGTTTTTTTACTCTTTGACTAAAAAAATCAAGCAATTTCGAAGCAGCAGAATGCTCATCTTTTGATATTTTTTCGAATGAAGTAAGAGATTTTTCTATGAATTTAATTATTGAGATTGGCAGATTATGTTTATCGAGAATTCTGATGATTCCATTTCCTGCTCTTCGCAAAGCAAGTGGGTCACTCGATCCGGATGGAATTAGTCCAATCGAAAAACATCCGCAAATTGTATCCATTTTATCAACGAGCGATAATGCAATTCCTGTCTGAGTTTCTGGAAGAATATCATCTTTGTAGCGTGGCAAATATTGCTCAAAAATTGCCTTTGCCACTTCGTCGTTTTCTTTGTCACTCAAAGCATATTGCCATCCAATAAAACCTTGAAGTTTTGTATATTCCTTCTCGCCGAGCATCAGCGTTGTCAAATCTGTTTTGGAAAGCTGAATCGCGCGTGCTATTTTTTTTGCTTCAAAATTTAGATTTTTTGCAAGAAATTTGCTGAGTTCTTTCATCCGTTCAGTTTTATCAAAATACGAACCAAGTTTCTTCTGAAATGTAGTTTTTTTTGTAATTTCTATCCTATCGACAAGTTTAGTTTTTTTGTCGGTTTCAAAATAAAATTTCGCATCGGAAAGTCGCGCATTTATTACGCGTTCGTTCCCATATTTTACTTTCTGAATTGTCTTCGGATTGCTGTTTGCAATGCAGATGAAATTCGGAAGGAGATTTCCTTTTTTATCATAAAGTGAAAAACATTTTTGCGTTTCGGAAAGTGTGGTTTTTAGCACTTCTGCAGGAAGTTCAAGGAAATCTTTGTCAAATTCTCCCAAAACAGGAGATGGAAATTCGACCAAATCGGTAACAGTTTCGACCAATTCTGGATTATCAGCAGGAATTCCATTTACTTTTGACGCAGTTTCATTAAGTTGATTTAGAATAATTTTTTTTCGTTTCTCTCTTTCTACGATTACAAAATGCTTTTCTAATTTCGATTTGTAGCCATCAATCGAATTTATCGTAAGTTTGTTATGAAGATTTTCGAATCTATTTCCAAAACTGAACGAATTGCTTCTGATATTTCCAAATTGGAAATCGAGAATATTCTGATTAAAAATAGCCAAAATCCAGCGAATTGGACGCGCAAAAGAGATACTATTTTCCGACCATCGCATCGTTTTTGGAAATTGGATTTTGCCGATTATTTCAATTGAAATTTGTTTCAAAATTTCTTCTGTTATTTTGCCTTTGATGACTTTTGTTGCAGAAAGATATTCGCCCTTTTTAAGTTTTTTGATTACTATATCTTTTTTAGAAAGATTTTGCTTTTTCAGAAAACCTAATCCGACCTGATTAAAATTTCTATTTGAATCAAAAGCAATCTTTTTTGGCGGACCGATAATTTCTTTTTGGCTATCTTTCTGTCTATTTGGAAGATTGCGAATTATAATAGTGAGTCGTCTTGGCGTGGAATATTTTTCGATACTTTCAAATTTTATCTTATGATTTTGGAGTTGGTTGCTAAAATAATTTACCATAAAATCAATTGCTGGCAGGATATAGTTGGCAGGCAATTCTTCTACACCAATTTCAAAAAGATATTTATTTTTAATCATAAGATTCGGTAAATTGCTTTTTGTTTATTTTGATGTCAAGATTTTGAGAACTAAACGCAAAAAATGCAAGAGAATAAAATTTGTCATTTTTCCAAAATAAAAGTAGCAGGACCACAATTTACCAATTCAATTTCCATCAAAGCACCAAAAATTCCAAGTTTTGGTTTAATTCCATTTCTTTCCAATTCTACTGCGAATTCATTGTATAATTTTTCTGCAATTTCTGGCAAGGCAGAATCTGTAAAACTTGGACGATTTCCTCTTTTGCAATCAGCACATAAAGTAAATTGTGAAACAAGTAAAATTTCACCATTAATATCTTTTATGCTTAAATTCATTTTTCCATTTTTATCTTCAAAAATTCTGAGATTCACACATTTTTTAGCGAGATATTCAATCTGATTTTTGTCATCATTCGGCAAAATGCCAAGAAAAAGGAGTAGACCAAATCCAATTTTTGAGACAAGTTTTCCGTCAACTTTTACCGATGCGTTTTTCACTCTTTGAACCAAAATCTTCATTGTCGCTCCTGCAATAATTTATCAAAAAAAATTCAAATTTAGTTTTATTTTGTCAAATTTCTTGACGATAAATTCTTAATCGAAATTCTTCGGAGATCAGATTATGGATAAAAAAATGATTTTAGTTTGTGATATTGGAAATACGCATATTGTTCTTGGCGTTTATGAGAGCGATAAATTGCTAAAATTCTGGCGAATCCAATCTTCAACTCACAAGACGGAAGATGAATTTTTTGCCTCTTTCAAATTATTTCTAAATGAGATAAATTTATCGATAAATGATATTTCTGGAGCGGTTATATCTTCAGTTGTGCCGATTTTGACAGAAGTTTTCAATCATCTTTTCTGGAAGTATTTTCATCTCAAACCGATTATTGTCTCATCAAAATTGGATTTGGGAATTTCTTACGATAAGATTAAGCGCCCGTTAAGTATTGGTGGTGATTTAATTGCGAATGCTTTTGCTGCGCATAAAATTTATGGAGATAAAAATAATTGTATTGTTGTCGATTTTGGGACAGCGACAACTATTCAGCTTATTTCGCAAAAAAGAGAATTTTATGGAACCGTTATCTCGCCTGGAGTTCAGACATCATCTGAAAGTTTATTCAAAATTGCGGCTCAACTTGGCCAAATCAAACTTGACTCACCAAAAAAAGTTATTGGCGATGATACAAGGTCAGCAATGCTTTCTGGCATTGTGTTTGGCGCCGCAATAATGGCAGATGGTTTTATCAAAAAAATCAAAATGGAATATTCAAATCTTGATGGAAATTTTTGCACAATTGCAACTGGCGGAATCTCAGATTTGATTTGCAAACATACAAAATCAATAGAAAAAATAAATAAAAACTTGACTTTACAAGGACTACAATTAATATATTGTCACTTAAAAGGAATTGCCTATACAGATTGATACAATTTAGATATAGCTTGAACGGCTAAAGCGCATTCACAATTGCGTGTTCGAAGAATTTGCTTTTGGTTTGGTATGCGCATTTTAAGATTAATATTTCCCAACGGAAATAAATAGCAAAAAAATATCTATTATGAAAAGTATATCTGTTTCGGCAAAAAAAATTCGTTTTCTGGTAATTTTATTTTGCAGTTTATCGATATTTAGCAAACTGCTTTATGCTAAAATTCCAACTTCGCAAAATATATCGTCAGAATCTGATACTACAAATTTAGTGATAGATATAAAATCCTCGCCAGCATCATTTTTTACTCCGAAATTATTTCATTCTACAGCTAATTATTGCGACAGCAATGCAGTTTTTTCTTATTCATATTTTAAAGTATTTATTCCTGAAAGTTTCAATTATCACTTTCTCAAAAATAGATTATATTCTTCGGATTGTGAGTTTGATATTGAGAATAATCTTGCGATTATCAAAACGAAATTTGTTAATGTTGAAATTATTCCGCCAATTGCAATTCCTTTAGAAAAATTTTGGAAAATTCAAGAAGACATTCTTTTTTATAAATTATTTTACAAAAAACTTTCAGAGACAAAAATACAGAAACATCAAGAAAGCGATACAGAAGGACTTTTTAAGGACATCGATTTTCCTGAAGTGAAAATGCCAAGGGCGTTGAGAAAAATTTTCGGTGATAAACTTGGTC
Source organism: Candidatus Cloacimonadota bacterium (assembly GCA_014382495.1). GTDB lineage: Bacteria > Cloacimonadota > Cloacimonadia > JGIOTU-2 > JGIOTU-2 > JACNJR01. The sequence goes on from JACNJR010000022.1 coordinate 19,304, forward strand.
GCTTAAAAGTTACAGGTTCCCAAAAAATTACTGTTGGCGGTGTGAAAACTGTTCGAGAAGGCGAAGCTATAACTGAAAGTACAAAAAAAAATATTTTACCCGATTTGAAAATGGAACAAAAACTCGATTTGGGAATTAATGGAACTATTGGCGATAAAATAAAAGTCGATGTGGAACAGACCTCCGAAGAATCAATTTTCAAAGAGAACACGATAAATGTGAAATATGAAGGCAACGAGGATGACCCAATAAAATTAATTGAGCTTGGCGATACTCAATTGCGGCTGACTGGCTCAAAATATATTAGTTATTCTGCTTCATCAGAAGATCTTTTTGGAGTAAAGGGGAAATTCGAATTTGGAAAATTAAAATTTACTACAATTCTCAGCCAAGAAGAAGGGCAGCATGCCACAGCAAGCGCAACCGGAACAGCAAAAGAGGATTTTTCAGAAATTCGCGATATGGATTTTGCCAGAAATAAATATTTCTATATTGGTGATCCCAATCCAGAAAACCCAAATTCCATTTTTGAAGTAATATCTGGCGAATTAGTTAAAAAAGATAGTTTAATGCCATTGAATGGAACTGTCAGAGTTTTTCTCCATAATGGTGGGAATTTCGATCCAATAAATGATATAATTGGACGCTCAATTTACGATACAGACGGTGATACTCTTTATTATTTTCAGGAACTTGAAGCGATGAATGATTTTTATATCGATTATCTGAATTCTCCATATATTATCACTTTTAAAAAACATATCTCAAATTTTGATGTGATTGGAATCGTGTATGAGACCGAATCTTACATAATCGGAGATGCTGCATCTGACACAATTGAAGTAAAACTTATTAAGAAAAATTATACAAGTTCAGGTTTTCCTGAAGAAGTTCTTTGGGATTATCAAATGAAAAATCGATATGACCTCGGCGCGCAAAATATCGAGAAAGATGATTTTGAAGTAAAAATTTATCAATATGGTTCAAGTGGTGAAAAAATTGAAGGAGTTGTAATTGATACTGTTTATCAAACTTATGTTGAATTAATGGGGCTTGACCGCAATAATGACGGACAAGTAAATGGTTATGATGACCAATCGGGTGGACTCATCGATTTGACTGCTGGGATTATTAATTTTCCATATTTAAAACCATTTGATTCTTCAACTTTTGAGTACATCAATTCAGAGCTTTCCCACTTAGGAAACGATAATATTTATGATGAATTAAATCCCGATCCAACTGAATATGCCCCATTTTATATTAGCGTGAAGATGAAAAGATCATCAAGTTATGTCGATCTTGGATACATTAATATCATTCAAAATAGCGAGAAAGTATATGTCAACGAAGAGCTGATGAATAAGGGAACAGATTACGCCATTGACTATATGAGCGGAACGGTTACTCTAAAAGGCGCTGCCGCAGCTGACCCAAATGCTGATGTGAAAATTGATTTTGAGTACGAACCATTTTTTACATTAGATAAAAAAAGTATGATGGGTTTCCGAGCGGATTATGAATTCAATAAAAATGTTGGTATCGGCGCAACTTTTATGTATGAGAGCGAAACGGTAAAGGATAAACATCCCCAAGTTGGAGGTGAACCACAAAAAATAATCGTTGGCGATATCGACGGAAACATCTCTTTCGACAATATTCCATTTTTGACAAATCTTGTGGATAAAATTCCGCTCGTGAAAACTAATGCAAAGTCATCTCTCACACTTTCAGGCGAAGTTGCAATGAATATTCCAACCCCCAATGCAACTGATAATAAAGAGGCATATCTGGACGATATGGAGAGTTCGGTTGAAAAATTTTCCCTCGGAATTAATCGAACGAGTTGGAGTTTTGCAAGTTGGCCAGCAAAAATCGATACCTCAGGAAATAATCTAAATGCATCTAACAGAGGAAATTTTAAATGGTATAATCCAAATGAAGCGGTTCGAGCGGGAGACATTTATGAGGAAATTTCTGAGCAAGAAAAACGAGAATATGTCACAATCTTGGAATGTAAATTAGATACTTTGGAAAATGAGGATCAATCTCAATGTTGGGGCGGCATAATGAAAGCGTTTGGCTCAACTTCAATGGATTTCTCAGAAAAGAAATATTTGGAAATTATGATAAATGCTAAAGATGCGGTTACGGGCGACTCTTTATTTGTAGATTTAGGTTATATCAGTGAAGATTTTTATCCCATTATGAATCCAAATGGAGAATTGGATAAGGAAGATGGGCTTGTTTTTGAAGATGGAAGTTTGGATTTAGGCGAAGATTTGGGTTTGGATAGAGTTGAAGGTGCCGACCCGAGCCCAGCAATAAACCATTTTGAAGATGGAACAGAAGATGTCGATGACGGAAACGACGATTATGATTATGTTACAGATTCTGACGGATATGACAAAATAAATGGTACGGAAAACAACGGAAAACTTGATAGCGAAGATTTGGATGGAAGTGGCGGAAATAGTCCAGATACAAATAATGAATATTTTCAGTATGCAATCAATCTTGAAAATATCAATAATGAAATTCAAATTTCAGAAAAGAATGGATGGAAATTTCTAAGAATACCGCTACAAGATTCAACATTTTATAGAAAACGAGGAGCAAATCCGGATTTTTCATATATCAAATATGGTAGAATCTGGGCGAAGACAAATTCATCGCTAACATTAAAAATTGTATCTTGTGAAATCGTCGGAAATAGATGGAAAGCATCTGCAATTTTGGATACTTCACTCACAACGCCAAACAATTTAGGAGAATACGAAGAATTTGAAGTCGCTTCAGATAATAATCGAGATAATGGAAATTATACTCCGCCTCCCGGCTCAATTGAAGAAAGTACGAATAAAGACGAAACAATAATCGAGAAAGCAATATTTCTGTCCTGCAATGAGATTCAACCAAATCGATATATTTATGCAAGACGAAATCTTTCAGAATCTGTTAATTTGCTTTCATACGAAAAAATAAAATTCTGGGTTTATGCACAATCAGACAATAGCAGTGAAGAGACAATTGTTTTTCGAATCGGGGCAGATACTTCAAACTATTATGAATATCGGAAAAAAATTCCAGTTTATGATGACCTTAATTCAGAAATGAAAGAAGATAGATGGACCTCGATTACTATTGATTATACGGAGCTTACAAATCTGAAAAAAGACGATATCCCAGATACTTTGCAAAATATTAAAGGTTCTCCATCTCTAAATTATGTAAAGCAAATCATTTTTGGCTTAATTCGCCCTGCTTCAGTCGACACGAATTTTACGGGCAGAATCTATTTTGATGATATAAGATTGGCAAATCCTTATGATGAAATCGGTATTGCATCTACATTAAGTTTGAATGGGAAATTTGCAGATTTTTTCGATTTTAAGATTAGTTTTGAAAATAAAACGCCGAACTTTTATTCAATTGGTGCTGATAAAGGTTACGGAAGCAACTTGATAAAATATAGTTTGGATTATGGGAAAATCCACCTAAATAAATTTTTGCCAGATTCTTGGGGATTTAACATTCCATTGAATTTGAAATATTCACTTTCTGAAAGCAAACCGAGATTTAAGCCAAATTCTGATGTGAAATTAACCTCAGACAAGGAAAGGAATTTGCTGAAAACTAAGACAAAAAATCGCTCCGCGTCTATTTCGATAGACAAAAGTAAAAAATCTTCAAACTTGTTTGTGAAATATCTAATCGACAACATATTCTTATCCGGCGATATTTCAGAAAGAGAATCTCTGTCGCCGACGAAAAAGGATACGACACTTTCATATGGAGGAATATTTAAATACAATTTAAGTTTTTCGCGAGATAATTCATTTAAGCCGTTGAAAAATTTCAAGATATTTTATTTGCCACAAAAGATGAGTTTTAATCTTGATTATGACTATTCTCGTTCAAAAACTTGGACAAAACAGACATTAGATTTGGAAGATTTTAGAAATGATACTAAAATTCCGACCGAAAAAGCAAAAACAACTTTTGATGTCGATTACGAAATATTTTCTGATTGCAAAACAGATTATACTTTGAACACTACAAGAGATTTGCAGAAACGCCTTTTATTTAAGAATATGAATATCGGAATTGAAACTAGCCGAACGCAAAAAATTAATCTCAACTACAACCCAAATTTCCTAAAATTTATTGATTTTTCATCAAATTATGGAACGACATATAATCAAGATAGAAACGAATCTCAAACAAATGATACTCTTACAACGATAAATTATAAAGTTGGGAATAATCGTACAATCCAAAGTGGATTGTCACTCAAATTTGATAAATGGGGAAAAGATTTGATGGATGCGGTCACACTTCCTGAAATTAAAACGGAAGAGGAAACTAGTCCTAAAAACGAAGGAAAAACTGCTGACCAAGATACAACTTCTGTTGAGCTGTCAAATGATATTGAGGAATATGTTTCTACCGAAATAGAAATTGATTCAATCGAAGTCGGAATTGATTCAACGCAAATTTCTTCGAAAGATTTGCCTTTATATGAAAAGAAAAAAAAGAGACATCCTTTGCTCTTAACTGCCGCATCAATAACCGGAAAAGTGTTTGGTTTTGGAATAAAAAATCTCGGAAATATAAAAGTAAATTATACAAATAACCTAAACACAGATTATAATACGCAGACCGATTCATTGCCACTGCCAGATTTCAAGTATCAAATAGGCATATATGATTTAAAATCGATGGGATTGCGACCGAAAAAAGAGAGCGACAAAATCACAACTTCTACTTCAAATAGATTTAATATTTTCAAAACTCTTTCTGCAACGGTGAAAGCAAATTATGATTGGGAAAAGAGCGAAACTTCCGGAACAAAAACAGAGAAGATAAATTATACTTTGCCTGATGTGAGTTTGAATTATACTGGATTTGATAAAATAATTCCATGGAATTTTGTCTCGAATTCTTCGGTTTCAAGTGGAATATCACGAAAAATTTCCGAAGAGATTTCAAGTTCTACTAAAAATTCAGAAAATATTACAATCAATTCTTCCATCACTTTGCCACTAAATTTAATCGAGAATATAGATACAAAAATTACGTTCTCTCACACTTTGGGGAATATTAAAGGTGAAAGTTCTAATGGAAACGAAACCGGTTCGAGAAATCAGGATTTAAGAATTTCTGGAAATATTGGGTACTCTTTCAGGGCAGAAAAACCGATAAAAATTCCATTGTTAGGCAAAATAAATATGAAAAATAAATTAGATGCGTTGCTGAAAGTTTCATTCAATTCAAACAAAAAAAATGATTATGCATATTCAACAGATAATTGGCAAGTTATGATGGATAAGACAACTCTGATAATTGAACCTGGAGTTACATACGAATTTAGTCGTGATATTGATGGCGGTCTAACTGCAAAATATGAACGGTCAAATGATAAGAAATCTGGAAAATCTACACAAACCACTTCGCTGAATTTCTGGGTTCAATTTGATTTTTAAAATTTGCCACAAACTAATACAAACTTTTAGTGACGAATTTTACTAAAATCTATAACTCAACGAGATAGTATTTCCATCAAATTTTAATTCTATTTTTCTCTTTTTCTCTTCAAAATCATAAAGTTTAGCATCCACAAAAGCATCCACAACAGAGAGAAATTTGATGGCACCAAACCACCAATACATATTCTGGCGTTTATCGTAAAATTGACTATATTCTGCCTGATTTTCATCATCCCAAGCATCATTCATCTTGATGTGATAATCAATGGCATACCCAATCATAATTGCTTCTGTGGCAAACACAGCGACAGATTTGAAATATTTTTGATTGTAGAATTGCCCACCGCCAGGAACAATAAACGAATATAACATTGCTTTTGTTGCATTTTTTTCGGAAATTTTTTCCTTCTCATTTGCAACAAGAAAATTACAAAATAGTAAGATAATTAAGCTAAAAACAAAAATTTTTTTGTTCATTATTTTTTTCTAAAAATATGCAATCCAAATCCGATAAAAGTTGGAATCAAAATATTTATGAAAAATATCAAAAACGAAGCACTGGCTGCACTTCCAGCAGAAATTCCTATCTCTTTGAAAAAATATACAGAAAGCAGTTCGCGAACACCTAAACCGCTCAAAGTAATCGGTAAAGAGTTGAAAAATATCACAAGTGAAATCATAAAAAATGAGGTAAAGATTGGGACATTTTCAAATGCATTCAAAATAAGAAAAAACTGAAAAATGTAGACAAATACAAAAATCAATGAGATAAATAACATCTTTCCAATTCTTACTTTCTGAAAAATGGGAATAAATTTTTTCAATTGTGGAATCAGAATAACCATTTTTTTTGAATATACTAAAATAAGAATTAGAAAAATAGTGCAAATAAAGTAAAGATAATTTTTGAAAAAACTAAGTGAAAAAAATCCAAATATCAAAAGTGAGCCGAATGCAAATAATTTTTCATAAAACGCCAAAGCGACCATTTCATCCTTTTTTGAGTCGCTAATATGAAAAGCTCGCCCAATCTCGCCCAATCTCGCAGGAGTGAAAATACTATATGAAAAACTGTACAAAATGGATTTCAAAACCTCAAGATTTTTCACCTTTTCATTATTCAAAATAACTAAAAATTTCCATCGTAAAAATTGCAAAAATAGATTTATCGGAAGAAGTAAAAGTGCAAGAAAAATCCATACAAATTTCGCTTTTGAAAATGCATCAAAAATCTGATTTGGCTTTACAAAATAGAATAGGAAGATGAGAAATAGAATTGTGAAGACGACTTTGACAAATATTTTTTTATCAAATTTCATTTCTAATCCTGACAATATCTCTCTTTTTCGCTATAAATACAACCGCAATATTGCTGACGATACATATTTCTCTGTTTGGAAATTTTTATTCCCTCTTTCCAAAATTCCCGAAAATCTTGATAGAAAAATTTTACTGAATACTGCTTTGCTAAATTTTCCCCAATTTTTTTTATTGTTTCGTGATTTTGAAATTTACTGTAAAGTAGAGTAGTTGTGAAATAATCAAATTTACCATTTTTCGCATAAATTGCAGCGGAATTTAATCTTTCATAATAGCAAAATTCGCATCGCTCGTTTTCACGAAATGCAACATTTCGGAGAAATTTTTCCAGATTATATTCGTCTTTATAAATGATTTTGCAACTCTCCTCTTTCTGAAATCGCTTTACTTGGTCAAGCCGTTTTTGATATTCTGTATATGGATGGATATTTGGATTGTACCAGAAACCTGTTATTTCAAATTTATTTTTCAGATGAAAAAATGGAGCGACATAGCAAGGTGCGCAGCAGAGATGAAATAGAATTTTTGCATTAGACATTTGTCATCTGTCTTCTCGGATTTTTTTGAGAATGATTTTTGCGGAGGGAAGAAATTCAAAAAATTTGTTTAATTTTTCACAAGCAAATTCATCGCAATATGCACAATTTTTGATTCCCTTTTCTAACCCGCAAAATCGTATTTCACAAACTTTGCAGTGACTAAATAGAGGTTCTGTTTTTGACAAACATCCATTACAATTGATGTCTTCTGGCTTGATTTCAGCATTGAATTCTTTAGACCATTGTTCGGCGACTTTTTTTCTTTCAATGTCGTTATCATTTTTTGTTGCGATAAATGCCGGACATTCATAGCAGATTATTCCACAAAATGCAATTATTTTTTTCATAATTTTTCCCCTGTTTTTTAGAAATTTTTTCAGCAAATTTTATATGGTTTTTAATATTCTTTAATAAGATTGGAAGCGATAACCAGTCGCTGAATTTGATTTGTGCCTTCATAAATTTGAGTGATTTTTGCATCACGCATCATTTTTTCGACGGGATATTCTTTCATATAACCAGAGCCGCCGAGGATTTGCACGGCATCAGTTGTGACTTCCATCGCCACATCCGAAGCATAGCATTTGCACATTGCAGATTCTTTGCTGAATTTTTTTATGCCAGCATCCATCATTCTTGAAGTTGCATAAACGAGTGCTCTGGCGGATTCTATCTTCATTGACATATTTGCGAGCATAAACTGAATGCCTTGAAAAGATGCAATTGGTCTTCCGAATTGGCGTCTCTCTTTTGCAAAACGAACAGCTTCATCCAACGCGCCTTGAGCGATTCCAAGTGCTTGTGCAGCGACCATTGGTCGCGATTGGTCAAAAGTTTTCATTGCAATTATAAAGCCCATTCCTTCTCGGCCAATCAGATTTTCTTTTGGTACTTTGCAATTTTCAAATATGAGTTCTCGCGTGCAGGAAGCGCGAATGCCCATTTTATCTTCCTTCTTGCCAAATGTGAATCCTTCGGTTCCTTTTTCCACGATGAATGCAGATGCGCCACGGGCTCCTTTTGCTTTGTCCGTAATTGCGAACACAGTATAGATTTCTGCTTCGCCGCCGTTTGTAATCCACTGTTTAGTGCCGTTAAGAATGTAAAAATCGCCATCTTTTTTTGCAGAAGTTTTTATTGCTCCTGCATCCGAGCCAGCTTCAGCTTCTGTCAATGCAAATGCTGCAAGTCGCTTTCCTGCCGCAATATCTGGAAGATATTTCTTTTTCTGCTCTTCTGAACCGCTTATTAAAATTGGTTCAAGCCCTAACCCAGTTCCACCCAATGCAAGAGTTATGCCGCTATCAACTTTACTCAATTCTTCCATCATAACCACAAGGTCCATAAGTTTTCCGCCAAGTCCGTCATACTCTTCTGGCAACAGTACTCTGAACAAGTCGGTTTCCGCCATAATCTTCACGATATCCCAAGGAAAAGTTCCATCTTCATCATATTTTTTGCGAACAGGTTTTATTTTTTCTTCAGCCACTTGACGAGCTAATTCTTTTATCTCTTTCTGTTCTTCGGTCAAAAAATATTCCATTTATCCTCCAGAATTTTATTATTTTAGATAGAAAAGACTCATTTCTAAAATAGAAATAAATTTGTCAAGAATACAAAATATCATTCATAGTATTTCTTCGTAAATCCAGAAATGAATTTACCTTTTTTTGTAAAAATTGATTTAATCAAACCGATTCCAAATCCCAATCCATAAGCGAAAACTTGCGTGAATAAAGTTAAAACGGATAAAATTCCAACTTTTACAGATTTATATTTGAATGTCGATTGCACAAAAGCGAATAATAAAATGAGAACCGCAACAGAAATTTCAATCAAAAGAGATAATCTAAAAAATGGAACCGAAATTGAAACAATCAAAGTCAGCACAAAAATAAATAGCAACAAAAATGGGAGACAATGCACGAATTTAAGCATATTTTTATCAATTCTTCCCAAATTGATGCGTGCAATTCCCCAATTGAAAATCTGTTTAAGAAACTTTTTTAAACTCGTTCGTCTTTTGTGATAAACAATTACATCCGAAAGATATTTCACCTTGAAACCGGCTTGATAAATCCGATTAGAAAAATCCATATCTTGCCCGTGACGGAGTTTTCCCATCCCACCTATTTTTTGATAAACTTCTTTTTTTATGCCCATATTGAAACTGCGCGGATAGTATTTTGCCACACTTTTTTTTGCACCTCTCGTTCCACCCGTGCCGATAAATGAGGTCATCGCGTAATTTACCGCTTTGAGAAATGATGAAAAATTTTCTTTGTAAGTGTCAGGTCCGCCAAATGCATCGAAATCGTTTTGCGACAGATGATTTTGCAAATTTTCGATATAATTTTTTGGCACAGTGCAATCGGAATCTATAAAGACAAAAATATCTCCATTTGCTTTTGACATTCCGAGATTTCTGGCAGAGCCGGGTCCTCTGTTTTGCTGAAAATAATAATTGATTTGTAATTTTTTTTGGTATTTTTCAATAACTTCTTTCAAATTATCTGTTGAGCCGTCATCAACAATGATCACTTCAAAATTTTTTACGGATTGTTTTTCGAAAGAGGATAGAAACTCTTCGATCTCATCTGCTCGATTGTATGCAGGAACAATTATCGAGATCAATGTAGAAGAATTCATCAGAGTTGCACCGTTTTCTCTTTTCGGTTTTCCTTCTTCCGCAGAATGGCAATAACTGCAAGAGTAATTAGGCAAAGGAAAGCAAAAATATGAGCTATAAGTGAAACTGTATAATACTTCATAAAAACTTCAGGATTGAACTCAAAAAGGATTTCGTGTTCACCAACAGAATCAATATAAACTGAACGCAAAATATGGTCAGTTTTATAGATTTCTGTCTCATTTCCATCTACAAAACACTTCCAACCCGGTGGATAATATATTTCTGAAATTACGAGCAAACCCGGTTTATCGATAAATATCTCATACTTCATTTGATTGAAGGAAGCGTTTTCCAATTTTACAAAAGAAGAATCCGGAGATTGAATTTGGAAATCAAATTGTTCTTCCAATATTGCTGTTTTGTATGGATTGAAATCTTCATCATTAATTTTTTCAAATCGTTTTTTTCGTTCTGGAATAATTTCTATTTCATCCACAAACCAGCCAGATTTTGCGTCAATATCAGTTTGATAAACAAACATCTTATTCTGCTTATCGTAATGATATGGTTTCACATTTTGGGGCGGAAGTTGCGTATTTGCGATAAGATATTTTACATTCAACATCTTAAAAACATTCCAATTAAGTAGATTTATCTGTAGGCAATTTTCAACTATATCCTGATAAATTCTCAATTTTGCCGCAGAATATCCGCCAATTGAATTATGATAATATGACCAATTATTACTGTTGAATGGATTTTCTGTAATTGGATAAATTCTGAAATAACTTTTATCATGCAAAATTGCTTTATCTGCAGATGTCTTCCTGAAATGTCTTTGCTCAAGTTTTTCCATATCGTATAATTCACCTTCTGCTTTTTTCACATACGGAATTTGGTCAAGCAAAAGTAAAGTTATTATTCCCAAAAAGAAAATGTTCGGTTTAATTTTTTTGTTTACAAAAAGTAGGATAATTGAAGCAGTCAAAATTGTGAAGAGAATCAATCGCAATCCATCCGTTTGCATCATATCCAGCCGCGCTGATTTGTATAATTGATGATTATAATTCTCATTTTCACCAACTTTTTCAAAGGAAAATGTATTTCCAAAAATTTGTGGAATTAGTCCCAAAAAGATTAGAAAGATTGATATTCCGATGATGATTTTCTTCGGCTTCAGTTTTCCGTTTTCCGTTTTCCGTCTTCCGTTTTCCATTAAACTTTTCAGTCCAAATCCAGCCCAGATAACAATAATTATTTGCATTATAATTTGTATCATCGCTGGAACGCGGAACTTATTGAAATAGGGAATATTTTGGAAAAACAGATTATATATCAGCGGAAAATGTCTGCCAAAAGATAAAAATAAAGATAATAAAAAAAGTCCTGATAATGTCTTTATAAATCCATTTTTGAAATTCAGAATTAGTCCCAATAATGCTAAAAACAATAAAATTACACCGATATATTCGTAAGTTTGTGTAAACGGCATATGTCCCCAATAGCCAGGAATTTGTTGTCCTTGAAGTTGTGTAACTTTGTTTCCTTTATAAATTTCGCCAGAAATTCCACCAAAAAATCTTGGCATAACCCAAGTGAACATTTCTATTGGATGAAAAGACCAACGCGTCGCATAATTCAATTCCAATCCAGTCGATTCCCTCTCGCCAGTTCCACCACGAATGGAATATGGCGTATATTCCCCTGTCACAAAAAGTGGCTGTGAAACCATCAAAATTATCAAAACCGAAGATGCAATTATCAAAATGAGTTTCAAACCAGCAGCTTTTATTTGCTTCTCTTTTAGCATTTTTATGAGATAGTAAAGTCCGACGAAAAGTAGTATGAGAATTTGGTAGAAAAGTATCTGATAATGTTGTGTCCGCACTTGCGTCGAAAACACGAATATAAAACCGAATAACCAAATCAGATTTTTTCTATTCAAAAATGAGATAAAGAAAAAAGTGACGAGTGGAATATACATTATTGGTCGGAATTTAGCGAAGTGTCCAATATTCAGCAATGACATATAATGCGGAATGAAAATAAAAGCTAGCCCACCAAAAACCGCAGACCAATAACCAAGTTTGAAAAATTTCAAAAGAAAAAACATTCCGATGAAACCAATGAGATAAATCCAGATATTCACATATAGAATTTTCCCAAGCCATTTATGCAGAATGGTATCAAAAGAAAATATTTTTCCACCAATTCGATGATAAATCGGCATTCCTGAAAAAACTGGAGAATTCCAATAAACAGTTTCGCCAGTTTCCTTTTGATATTCAATTCTTTGATGAGAGCTTCCCTTTGAACCGATTACATCCACTCCGCCTGGACGCAATCCCTGAAATGCCATTGGACTAAAAACAATCAATAATAATATAAATACAATTCCAAAAGTGATAAAATTTTTTTGATAATTTTTGAGAATGAATTTTGGTCTGCTCTCTTTTTTCTTTTCAGAAATTCTCTTTTTTGATTTTGCCATTATTTTTCCTTACTTGAATTTAATTTGAGAGATATTTTTTTTCCAATTTTGTGGACTTTTCCACTTCTGCCAGCTTTGTTTTAATCTTTTAAGTTCAATCTTTTCATAGAAATTCAAAAAATATAAAATAAAGGGGAATGAAAATATTATTGCAATTTTTATTAAAATTCTTGCTAAAATATTTAAATTTGCTGTCAAGGTTGATAGGAAGAATAAGACACCAGCCAGAATTAACATCTTTAAAATTTTCATATTTTCATAAGGGATTTTATAAAAACGGTTTGCTGTAAAATAGGTGATGAAATACAAAACAATAAATGAAATCAGCGTGGCAACCGCCGCTCCCATCATTTTGTATTTTGGAATGAAAAGAAAATTTAGAATAACATTTAAAATTAATACAAAAACAGTGTTATAAGCAACATATTTCGTTTTGTTTTTTAGATATAAACCCAAATTAACAACGTATTTTGCACCACCAAAAATGTAGGCAAGAATGATAATTGGCACAATTTTATAAGCAAGCCAATAATCAGGATTTAAGGTAAAAGTTTCGATAAGTTCTTTGCTGAAAAAAGCTAATCCAAGTCCAGCCCAAAACAGAATAAAGACAAAATATGTTTGTAATTTGGAGTAAAAACGCTTATCACCTTTTTGTTGAAAAATTTTGTATACAATTGGTAAAAACCCGAGTGCAAAAGATTGTATTAACAGTACATTTAAAATTCCGGCAATTTTATATCCGAGATTGTAAAGCCCAACTTCTTCATAATTTACCAATATTTTAAGAAGATAACGATCTCCCATATTCAGAAGCATTCCAGCGAGAGAAGCAAAAATTAATGGAAACCCAAAACGAAGTGCTGATTTCAGAATTTTAGAGTCAAATTTAGGCATCATCTCTGAAATCATTTTCGGGAATAGAATAAGAAATAGAATGCCATCACCAATTAAATAAGAAAATAAAATTCCCTTTATGCCAATTTTTGCAAACGCAACAAAATAGATATTCAACCCCAAAATCACGACAATTTTTAAAATATTAGCAAGAGCATAAAAAATTGATTTCTCTTTTATTCGTAAATCCGCAAGAAAAAGTCTGTTAATAATTCGCAATGAAATTACGGCAAAACAGAGTTTGAAATATATGGTGAATTCAGTTGGATTTGAAAAATAAGCCGCGAAATTATTAGCAAAAAAATATCCGATAATGTTTAATAAAATCGCTATGGAAAAGAGTGAAATAAATGTTGTGAATAGTGTAGATTTTCTCTTTTCGCGGAATTCATTTAAATTATGAAATCGCATATATGCGTTTGGCTGTCCAAAAATTAAAACTTGTGCAAGAATCACAATAGTTATTTCCAAAATGCCAAGAATGCCATATTCGGAAACTGTGATATGTTTCGTGTAAAGTGGTAACAACACTATGCCAATCAGCTTTGTGGCAATGCTGCCAATTCCATAAATAGCTGAATGTTTTATTGTGTTTTTAATTTTTTTTAGCATTTAGAAAGAATTTATAGTAGTTATTTTCATAAATGCTCTATGATTTTAATCATATTCAACGATTTCCTTTTGGAATTCTTCTTTTTATAATTTTAGCAGGCACTCCACCTACTATAGTGTAAGACCCTACATCTTTGTTAACTACTGCACCTGCGGCAATGATAGCACCTTTCCCAATTGTTACTCCTGGTAAAATAATAGCTCTTGCTCCAATCCAAACATCATCTTCAATTATTACTTTTTCTATTGTATGGCCTTGTTCACGAATAGGTATATCTACTCTAGCATAGTTATGATTGGCTGAATGTATTATTACTGAAGGTCCTATTAAAACATTATTTCCTATTTCTACTTTTCCTATTGCGTTAACCCAAAAATTATCATTTATGGCAACATTATGTCCAATACTTAAATTTTGAGGGTTATATATTGTAGGTTTGCTCCATAATTGTAGGTCAGGATAACTTTTCTGTAGTTTAAATTTATAAATAATAGAATAGAACAAAAACTTAATTCTCCTTTTTATACCGACAAATCTATAAAGAATTTTCTTAATCATTTTTAATATAAATTATATCTATCTGTTTTGAGCAATTAATCTAATCCATCTTCCATTATTATTATATACTTCAAACTTATATTCAGCAGTTAACGGTTTTTTATTCTTTCTTATTGCAGAAATCTTCTTCTTAAAAAATTGCTTTGATTTAACAACTTGCGGGAAGTGTCTTATCAACGACTTTCTTAACTTTGATTTCCTTAGATTTTCAATATTTTCACCCACAGTTACGATATCCAAAATATTCATGTCTAATTCCCCAAAAAGTTTTTTAAGTGAGAACTTATTAAAGACTATTAAATGTGCACCTAAATATGCTTTAAAAATATCATCTTGATTTGGAACCTCAACAAGCATATAGCCATCTTTTTTTAAAAGTCTCTTTAAATCCTTTAAATATTTAGTCGGTTCTCTAAAATGTTCAACAATATGAGATAAAATGATAATATCATAATCAGATTCATCTATAGATTCCCAATTAGAATATAATTTTTTTATCCCTTTATTTTTCAATTCATCTTGCATAATAGTGTCGCACTCAATTGCTGAATAATTTACAGTTTTATTATCAGATTCTAATTTATCATAAATATAAGCGTGACCAGCCCCTACATCTAGAATTTTCATATTTTCAAAACGGGACAAATGTTTTTTGAGATATTTAATTCTAAATAGTGTTTGTATATAGTGAAAGTCACGTGCATCCCGGCTATCTGATTGAACATCTTTCCAATAATATTTATTAAATTCTATTAAATCTTTTTCAGATGGCATAGGGTGAACCGATTTTGCAAGGCAGTTATTGCAAGTGACAAGTTTGGTGTTTACAAAAATTTTCGATTTAGCATAATGCTTTTCTACCTTTTTATATTTTTTACTCATACAAATTGGGCATTGCCAATCAATCATTATATCAATATCTCCAATATATTTTTCTTTATAATAATCATAAAACTGTTAGGCATCGCTAATTAATAGAGTTATTTCCGTTGTCTGTACTATATCCCAAAAGTCAATAGGCCATTCTGAATTATTGCCAATTATAGAATCATATAACCTTTCAAGTTCTTCAATATGACCTTTATCACTTTTTTTAGTTCCAATATTTTTAAGATTTATTCCATAACTTTTTAGCGATCTATAGTCATTCATAGTTATAGTTTTTTCATCATAATGAATTTCCATATATTCCTTGGGAAACTTTTTGTTACCACAAGCAAAATATTCAATAGTAGCAATAGAACCATCAGAATATTTTAATATTATGGATTTGTTATCTGTAGATGAAAAGTAATTTGTCTTTGGAGATAAATTTTCATAACTAATAGATTTAATTTTACTTTCAGTAAAAAAAGTCATTAAATCAATAATATGGCAGGCTTCTCCTATAATTCTACCACCATTTTCGTGAACCCAACTATCCAAAGGTATATAGCCAGCATTCATTCTATAATGTATAAATAAAGGATTAATTCTTTTTTTTGTGCAGTTTTTTATTTCTTTAGAATATTTACTAAATCTTCTATTAAATCCGACCATAAGAAGAGGATAATCTTCAGTGTTTTTATAAAATTTTTCTATTTCATTTAATTCTTTTTTAGTAGTACACAATGGCTTTTCAACAAATACATTTTTATCAGCCTTTAAAGCGGCAAGTATATATTGTCCATGACTATCATGTCTCGTTGTAATCATTACAAGATCAATATTTTTATCATTAATAATATCATCAAAATCAGAAGTAACATAATTAGCATTATATTCTTTAGCTACCGACTTACCTTTACTTCCCATTTTATCCATAATAGCATATATATTGAATTTATTGGATAATTTCTTTATATTTGGTAAGTGAATATTTTGAGCAAAATTTCCACAACCAATTAATCCAATATTTATAATAGATTTACCAATATTCTTTTTTGTTTTAATAACAACTTTACTCGTTGGTATTTTAAAACACTCAGAATTGTCTATTTTTGGAGATGCATATTGTAACAATACTAATAATGGTCTAATATCTTTAGAAAATGATTCAAACGCTTTTTCCGCCTGTTCAATAGGATATATTTCATCTACGATTTTTTCAAGATTAATTTTTTTATCCTGAATTAAATTTAAATACTCCTGCATATTTCTATTTTCAGTCCATCTAACATAGGAATAAGGATAATCGACTCCCTTTTCTTCATAATTCTTATCGTATCTTCCAGGTCCATAGGAAGTTGAAATAAGAAAATCTAATTCTTTGGGATAAATATCCTTTCGGGCAATTTCCATGCCGGAAATACCAACTAGTACAACTTTCCCTTTTTTACGACAAATTTGAAAAGCTTTAGATAGCGGCTCATTACTTGATGTGGCTGCAGTAAAAATCACTGCATCTACACCATGATAGTTAGTCCAATTTACAACATCTTCAACATAACTATCTTCATTGGGATTTAAGATGAGATCTGCCCCTATTTCCTCTGCAATTTTCAATCTTTTTGGATCTGGTTCTATTACAACAACATAAATACCGGCAGCTTTTAATATTTGTAGAGTAAGTAAACCGAGAACACCACTTCCAATAATTGCACAATATTCTCCTATTCTAAGATCTGCACGCCGAACTCCTTGTAATGCAATTGCACCTATTGTTACAGTAGAAGCATCTTGAAAACTAACATTCTTGGGAATTTTTGTAATAAGATTTTTAGGAGTAACTACATATTCTGCATGATTTGCAATGCCTCCACCGGATACGGTAACTCTATCTCCAATATCGTAATCCGTAACTTCTTCCCCTTTATCAATTACTATTCCACTCAATGAATATCCTGATGGTTTGTCTTTTTTCTTGGTTTCTTTTTTGATAATATTTAGGGTTCCAGCAATACCTTTATTTCTTAATTTTGTAAAAGCTTTATTTATTTTTGAAGGGTCTTCCATAACCTGCTTAATGAGACCTTTTCCACTATCTTGCAAACCATTTATCTCGGTTCCGGGGGAAATACAGCTATAAATTGTTTTTACTAGAACAGTATCTTTTTCCAACTTGGGAATAGGAACATTTTCTGGAACTGCTGCTCCAGAATTAATTAGTATTTGTTTCATAATATATTTTTCTCCTTTTTTTAAGTAATATATTCATATTTTTCGTTCCTTTAGCAAATAAAATTTAGTTAGAGCTTTTAACATCCAGGCTTGTCCCCATCTTATATAGGCAATTTTCGATAAAAAAGGTTTTTTTGTAAATCGACTTTTTAAAAATCCATAATAAAAATATCCGGATTTATCCTGTAGATTCTGTATTGTCCAAAGGCCCACATTTTTAGCAATCTTTTTACCTTCTGGAAAAATTTCTGATAATTCACTTAAACAATTTATGCTTTCTGCACAAGAATGGATATCAATTCTATATTTTCTATCTGGTAGCAATTTAGGAATTGTATTATCTTCAAAAAAAATATTTATATAATGATAATAACATTTTTTCAAACTGATATAAACATCTTTTCTATCGGTAATTTTCCAAATTGAATAAAGCATTCTTAATACAAATCCCGTATGGTAATTATCACAAAAATTTCTCAATTTATCAGAAGGACCATTATAATCAAAAGAACCATTTGCATATTGATTTAAAATAGTATAATTAACTGCTTTAATACCTAATTCAACCCATTCTTTTTTCTTAATTTCATTACCAATTTTAATTAAATATTCTGCTACAAAAAGATTTAAATTATGAACATGATTTCGAGATAACGGTGTATAACTAAAACAAATCTGTTTATTTGAAATATTGTCAATGGGCAAGGTAACAAGAAATTCACAAATATCTTTGCATATTTCTAAGTATTTTTGATCATTTGTAAATTGATACCAACCCCAAAAAGCATCACCGGCTGCAGTAGTTACAATACCATTAGGAGTAAATTTTGGTATAAGAACCTTTGTTTGCCAATCAAAGGGATACCCCCATCCAATCCCTGCTTCCACTTGAGAATTATTCTTTTCTAGCCATTTTAGGAAAAAATCAGATTTATCTAAATATTTTTTCTCCTTAGTCGATAAATATAGATCCAGATATCCTTTTGCAAAAAGAGCCATTGCTTTTGCATTGATTGTAGGTTTGATGTTAAAAAGTTTTCTAGAAATATTAGGAAAAGTATAGAACAATTCAAATATTATCTCACGCATTATTCCCATTATATAATTCTTATTTCCCAATTTAATGATTTTTTTTACAAAATTGATTTCTTTTATATCATAAGGGTCATATCCAACCCATCCGTTTTTTTCTATCCATTGATCCAATTCATTGATAGATGTAAAAAATTTCTTCTTATCTAAGTTCATTTTCAATTTTCTCATAAAGTTCAATTAAATTCTTGCTTGTATTTTCCCAATTATATTTTTCTACAACTGCCTTCTTTCCATTTTCACTCATTTCTTTTCTTAACTTTTCATTTTTATATAATTTAATTACTTTGTCTGCAAAATCTTTTACATCTCCTGATTTATAAATTAAACCACATTTTGTCTCATTGACAATTCTTTCAATCGGATTACAATTAGTTGCAACTACTGGTTTTTCTAATAACATATAATGAAATAATTTATGTGGAATAGTATTGTCAGTATGAACTGTTTTCAAATGTGGAATTAAACAAACATTACTTGCTTTAATGTAAGAAGGTAAATTATATGGTGGTTGCCAGCCTTCAAAGGAAATATATTTTTCAACTTTTAGATTTTGGGATAATTTAATAAGCTCTTTAAAGTTTTTTCCTTTCCCCACCAAAATCAATTTCGAATCTGGGCATTCTTTTATAACCTCGGGCATTGCCTTAACCACACTTTCAATCCCACGATGAATATCAAATCCACCAATATAAGTAATTATAAATTTTGATTTAAATTTATTCAATATTTTATTATTGTCTTTCACTTTTAGAAATTCATCTTGATTAACATAATTTGCGACAACGGTAATTTTCTCTTCAGGTATACCGAGCGATTTATATCTTCCAACTGCTTCATCAATAACCGTTATTAAATAATCTGCTTTATTGCACCATTCGATTTCTTTTCTTTTCCATTTAGGAATTGATATTAAGATATTGCCCGGAAATGAATTAGCAAATCTATAATGCTTTAATCCTTCAACATAATTTTCGTGTAAATCTCCCACTATTTTTATCTTTTTTTTCAACTTTTTCTTAGCAATAAAACCTGCTCCGAGCATATACAAATCGTGGATATGCAAAACATTAATATCGTATTCATTCACGAAATTAATAATGTGTTTTGCCCAGAAATATGTATAATAATTAAAAGGTGTATTAATAAGACCTCTACCACGATTTGCCCATTTCTTCATCTTATATATTCTATTTAAATGTACCCCTTTATAAATTTCTTTTTTAGGTAGAGAATTATCATAATCTAAACATAACAAGAATACTTCATAATCATTTTGTATAAGAGCAGTAGCTTCATTCTCAACTCTCATATCTGGAGGAAAATCTAAATCCAAAATCATTCCAATTCTCATAAATTGTTCCCCAAATCATTAGCTTTTTTCATAAAATATTCCACACTAATGATCTTAAAGAGATGTTCATAATTATTCAATGTTTGAAAATCATTATTTTGAAATTTGTAGAGAAATTTATTCCATTCATCTTCTTTAATAATTTCTGATAAATACATATTTTTGTAAATTAAGTTCTCCTGAAGATTGCTATTATCAAAAAGTAATTTGTAAATTGGCAAATAATCCCATGCTTCTTGTAAATGCGTAGTCGGGTTAAAACCTATCTTTGTTAAAATTTTATTTCTCAATCTTTTTGATTGAAACCAAAAATATCTTATATAAAATGGAATGTAAGTGAAAGTGTTT
>JACNJR010000080.1:0-2779 GCA_014382495.1 Candidatus Cloacimonadota bacterium
ACTTTTCGAAGCGACTACAAAAGTGATAAGTTAAATATTTTTTTGAATTTAAATTCAGAAAAAGGTGATATAAGATTATTCGGAAATATTTTCAGAGTTGAGTATATAAATTTGGAAAAGAGTGTGGCTGACAAATTTCCAAAAGTAGATGCAAAATTTTATAAAAAGACAGCCGATGGGTCAAAAATATATTTGGAAATTACTTCTGTTGCGGAAGATGAAATAATGAGCGAAAATATTCAGCAAACTAAATATGGAAATTTTCGAATTTCATTGCACAGCAATAATCCCAATGACGCAACGCTCTTGAGCATTATGTCAAAATTGCAATATGGGAAAAATATTGAAGAATTGTCAGAAGAAGAAAGAAAAAATTTGTATCGTGACGAAGCAATAAAAATTGCCGGAGACCAGTTGGAAAATGTTCTGTTTGAATCTGTGATAACTCCGATTGAAAGCACTATTCAGCAAATTTTTGGTCTGGATTTTTTCAGATTAAAGACAGGTGTTATGGAGAATATTTTGGAGCACGGAATTTCAATTTTTTCACAAGATGAAAATTTAGAAGTAGAAAGCGAAACCCAACCATATAAAATTTCTGAATTAAGTAAAGAGATAATTTTGGAAAATTTGTCTGTCGCAATGGGGAAATATGTTACGGAAAATTGGTATATTAATTATGAAGCTGCGATTCAGAAGGAACTTACAATTGAACAAGAAACCCAAATTGGAATCGAGCATGAAATTTCATTTCAATATGATTTGCCATTCAATTTTCAGATTACATATTCATATAAATTCTCGCCAATGCAGGAAGAAGAGATTCAGAAAATTTCTCTTGAAGCAACAGTTAATTTCTAAAAATAAATTTTTCGGATAAAAAACTTTACTAAAAAATTGAAATATAAAAAAATGACACATATTTTTATCATTTGAAATTATTAAGGAAAGAGATGAAATTAAGATTTTTTTTCATTCATATTTTGATTTTATTATTACTCACGACTCGGGTCTTTTCTGAGGAGTATAATTATATTACAGAAATTTCCGTAAAAGGTAATGATAACGCAAGTTATGAGCTTATTAAAGCCACTTCTGAACTTGAATTGGGAGATATTTATTTGCCCGAAAATGTTTCCCAGGCGATAAGAAATATTTACAAATTAGGACTTTTTGAAAATATAAATATTAAAAAATCGCAATCTGAAAAAGGTATAAACCTTACGATAGAAGTTGTGGAACATCCCATTTTGCAGAAGATAAATGTAATTGGAAATAAAAAAATAAAGTTGAATGACATCAATTCTGAAATTAATTTGGAAGAAGGAAATTTTTGGAGAGGACAGAAAAAGCTCGACACAAAAAACAAAATTATAGCACTTTATTATGAAAAAGGATACAATCTTGTTACCGTTCTATTTGAAGAAGAACGGTTAAAATCGAATAGAATTAATCTTAAAATCATTATTGAAGAAGGGCAAAAAGTTTCTATAAATGAGATTAATTTTGTCGGAAACTTTGCAATTTCAGATAAAAAATTACGCAGCGAAATGAAAACTAAAGAGAATAGTTTATTTCGCTCAGGAGAATTCAAACCGGAAATATTCGAAGAGGATTTGACAAGAATCGAAAAATATTTTCATAAACAAGGATTCATTGATGCAACTGTTTTGAGTTGGAATAGTGAACACGATGATGAAGGAAATTTGCTGATAAAAATCGAAGTTTATGAAGGTTTACAACATACAATTTCATCAATTGCTGTTGAAGGAAATTCAAGATTTAGCGATGAAGAAATTTTAGATAATCTTGATATAAAAATTGGACAAATTCTCGATCAGGAAAGATTAAACGAAAATCTCATTATTATCCAATCTATGTATAGTAACGACGGATATTCGTATGCAGCTGTTTATCCAGAATTGCAAAGAGATGATGAAGAAGTTGATATAATTGTCAAAGTTTCTGAAGGTCCACGAGCAAAAGTAAGAAAAATTTTCATCAAAGGAAATACAACAACAAAAGAAAAAATAATAAGAAGAAATCTCGCAATAGTTCCTGGTGATTATTTTAAGCAATCGCTTCTTAGGCAGACACATAGGAACATTTATAATCTTGGATATTTTGAGCAGAATATTGGATTTGACTATAATCAGATTAACGATAATGGCGATGTTGACATAATTTTTACTGTTGAAGAAAAATCATCTGGAAGTGCAAATGCTGGCGTCAGTTTTGACCAAACAAATAAATTGGTTGGAGTACTCAGTTTTTCACAAAATAACCTTTTTGGAAATGCTTGGAGAATTTCTGCTCAATGGGAATTTAGCGGCATAAAACAAAACTACAGCATAAGTTTCACTGATCCATATGTGTTCGACAGGAATACTTTGCTTGGCTTTGATGTGTATCACACGAAAGAAAATTGGTCAGATTGGAATTATATTGTAAGGCGTTCTGGCGGTGGAATTCGAATTGGAACAAGAATTCCTTGGATAGACCATTCGAAAATTATCTTTGGGCATTCTCTTATTCAGAAAAAGTATGACTACATTGACGCAGAAGCTGCCACGATTTCTGGTGTTGAGGATTTGATTAATAAGGGCTCACAGCTTACAAGTTCTTTCTCGTTTACACTAAAAAGGGACGGCAGAAATAATATTTTCCGTCCAACTGAGGGCTCGCTAATCTCCTCATATACAGAAATTGCTGGTGGTCCATTTGGTGGAGAAGAAAATTATTGGAAAGAGATTTTTCAGACAAATTGGTATCTTCCACT
>JACNJR010000080.1:2991-8629 GCA_014382495.1 Candidatus Cloacimonadota bacterium
GGAATCCGCGGATATGACGATAGAAGTATTGTCCCATCATCTGAAGGCGCGAACGCTGAAATGATTTGCTCATCTGAAATTAGTATTCCAATTTCCGGTGACCAAATAATCGGAGTTCTCTTTTTCGATGCGGGAAATTCATATAAATATCTTTCAAACATAAATATCAACGAATTGAAAAAAGGTGCCGGGCTCGGAGTAAGAATTATGACTCCAATGGGTTTGCTCGGTTTCGATTATGCATACGGTTTTGATAATGATGCTGATAATAAATGGAAATTTCATTTTCAATTTGGTTCAATGTTTTAATAAAAAATAAAAATTCAAAAGGAGTAAAAATGAAAAAAATTCTCACAATAATCTCATTTCTTTTACTTGCCATTTCGGTGTTAAATGCAGCAGATTTGAAAGTCGTATTTGTCAATGTGGACAAAATTTATAATCAACTTTCAGAAAGAGCAGAAGCAGAACAGCAATTCAATCAAGAAGTTGGCGCAATGAAAATTGAATTGCAAAACAAGGAACAGGAATTGATTAATTTGAAAGAAGAATATGACAATCTTCCGCCAATAGTTTCTGAAGATAGAAAAGAGGAAAAGGGGGCGTTACTCGAAAAAAAACAGAGAGAATATTATGAATTTGCTAATCAAATGCAAGCAAAAGCAACTCAAAGACAGATGGAATTGTTGCAACCAATAAATGAAAAAATTATTGGCGCAATACAAGAAATTTCTATCGAAAATGATTATGATATTGTGCTAAATTCGATACAAAATGAAATTGTCCTTTACGGCAAAGATGAATTTGATATCACCGATATTGTCATAGAAAAATTGAATAAAGCAACAGAAATTAGTGAGTAAAAATTCAAATATAAATCGCAAATGAAGAAATTTAAAGAATCACTCAAACTTGCAAAACTAGCTAAAATTTCTAACGGAAAACTGATTTTGATAGAAAATTTGAACATAAATTCTGTTTCAACTTTGGAAGAAGCTGACAAAACATCTCTCGCATTTTATCAGAATAAGAAATTTCATAATTCATTTCTTCAATCAAAAGCGGGAGTGATTCTTATTCCAAAAGATGAGAATATCTCGGGACTTCCGAAAAGAAATTATATTTTGTGCGAAAAACCATATTTTTCTTTCTTGATGGCTGTTTCATATTTTTTGGAAAAAGAAAAAATTCAGATTTCGGGACAAAATATTCATCCAAATGCAAGCATCGATTCTTCGGTGAAATTACCAAAAAATATTAGAATTGCAGCAAATGTTATTATTGAAAAGAATGTTGAATTTGGCAATAATATCGAAATTGAAGCAAACACGATTGTAAAAAATAATTCACAAATTGGAGATAATTCTCACATTTTTCCAAATGTTACAATTTATCAAGAAGTTTCAATCGGGAAAAATGTTCACATTCATGCCGGTTGTGTGATTGGTTCTGACGGATTTGGGTATTTGTGGGACGGAAAAAAACATCGAAAAATTCCACAAATTGGAAAAGTAATAATTGAGGATAATGTCGAACTTGGTGCAAATGTAACGGTAGATAGGGGAACTTTGGGTGATACAATTATCCGCGAAGGAAGTAAGATTGATAATCTTGTTCAGATTGGTCATAATGTTATTTTGGGGAAAAATTCAATTGTTTGTGCTCAATCAGGAATTGCAGGAAGTTCGGAAATCGGCGAGAATACAATTTTGGCGGGACAAGTTGGCGTCGCTGACCATATAAAAGTCGGAAAAAATGTTACCGTCGCCGCCAAATCGGGAGTTTCAAAAAATGTTCCAAATGGAAAAACTATATTCGGATATCCCGCTACAGATGCTCATTTACAGAGAAGAATGATAGCTTCATTGAGAGAATTGCCGAAGATGAGAAAAATTCTCCATCGGTTGATAGAAGAGGAAAAAAATGGAACTAAAAAATGAAATGCAGCATACAATAAAAAAATCTTTTGGCTACAGTGGAATCGGATTACATACTGGCAAGACAAATACAATAAGTTTCAAACCTGCGCCTGAAAATACTGGAATAATTTTTCGAAGAATCGACCTTCCGCAAAAACCTGAAATTCCTGCCGATTTTAAACATGTTACAAGTTTGGAAAGAGGAACGAATCTTGCAGTGAAAAATGCGAGTGTGGCGACTGTTGAGCATGTTTTAGCCGCAATAAAAGGGTTGAAAATTGACAACATTATTATCGAAATTGATGGTGAAGAAATCCCAGTTGCTGACGGAAGTTCGATTGAATTTGTCAAAGTATTAAAAAAATGTGAAATCGTAGAACAGAACGTCGAGCGAAAATATTTGGTGATAAAAAAACCGATGTCTTTTTCCATTTCAAAAGAGAATGTCGATGTTGTCGTCGTCCCGTCAGAATCACTGAAAATAACTTTCTTCATCGATTTTGAACATCCATTTTTCAAACCGCAATACACTTCAATGATCTCATTGCAAGATGAATTTGAGAAAGGATTTGCGCCAGCAAGAACCTTCTGTTTCGTGAAGGACATAAAAGCGCTTAGAGCTGCTGGATTGATAAAAGGTGGAAATTTGGAAAATGCAATTGTTATCGGCGACCACAAAATGTCAAAATCTGAACTGCAAGAGTTGAAAAAACTTTTCGATTATAAAGGAAAAATTACTCTGAGCAACGATAATATTCTTAACGAAAAACCTTTGCGATTTCCGAATGAATTTGTTCGGCATAAAGTGGTCGATTTGATTGGAGATTTGGCTTTGCTTGGAGTTTCGATAAAAGGGCATATCCTTGCCGCTCGTTCCGGACATAAGACCAATATTGAACTTCTGAAAAAGATACAGAAATTGTATGAGAATGAAATTCTGCGAGCAAAATATCAGAAGAAAGTTGCAGAAAATGTCGTCTTTGACAATGAAGCAATCAAGAAAATTTTACCACATCGATATCCATTTTTATTTGTCGATAAAATTATTGAATTTTCAGCAAAAGAAGAAATTGTCGGCGTGAAAAATGTAACTTCTAACGAGCCATTTTTTCAGGGACATTTTCCTGGACATCCAATTATGCCAGGAGTTCTAATTGTCGAAGCAATGGCGCAAACAGGCGGCATTATGCTTCTGAATGCTTACGAAAATCCGGACAAATATGTTGCGTATTTTGCTTCAATCGATAAGGTGAAATTCCGAAAACCTGTCGTGCCTGGCGACCAATTAATTTTCAAAATGAAAATGGTTAAATCAAAAGTCGGACTGACAATTATGGAAGGAAAAGCGTTTGTGAATGACGAAATCGTTTGCCAAGGAATTTTCAAGGCAAAAATTGTGAAAAAATGAGAACAAAAATTCATAAAACTGCCATAATTCATAAAGATTCTCAGATTGACGAAAATGTGGAAATTGGTCCAAACACCATAATCGGCTCACAAGTAAAAATCGGAAAAAATGTAAAAATTGCTTCAAATGTGCTAATTGACGGAAAAACTACAGTCGGAGACGGATGCAAAATTTTTCATTCAGCTGTCGTCGGGTCGGAACCTCAAGATTTGAAATATAAAGGTGAAAATACCGAAACAGTTATTGGCAGTGGAACGATTATTCGTGAATTCGTCTCGGTTAATCGTTCAACCGATTTTAAGAATCCAACAAAAATTGGGAATAATTGTCTGCTGATGGCTTATGTTCATTGCGCGCATGATTGCCAGCTGGACGATAATGTCATTTTGGCAAATTGTGTAAATCTTAGCGGGCATATTCAAATTGAAAAAAATGTAATAATTGGTGGGATGACTCCGATTCATCAATTCGTAAAAATTGGATGTTATGCTTTCGTCGGAGGATTCTCAAGAGTGACGCAAGATGTCGCACCTTACCTTCTTGGGACGGGAATTCCATTCAAAATTGTCGGATTAAATTCCGTTGGACTAAAAAGAAATAATTTTTCTAAAAAGAAAATGAAAATTTTAAAACAGATGTTTAAGATATTTTATTTGTCAGACCTAAATACCAGTCAGGCCGTAAGTAAGATAAAAAATGAACTTGAAATAATTGATGAAATTAAGCATTTTTTGGACTTTGTAAAAGCATCAGAACGAGGAATTTCTAAATAAAAATGAAAAAAAATTTGACAACTATTTTGCAAAGAGTCACAAATGGTGTGCTTTTATAGCAAATAAAAAAACGGAGGCAAAAATGACAAAACATGACTTGATTGAGAAAATGGCTGACGAAGTCGGTATCTCAAAGAAAAAAGCAAACGATGCTATTAATGTCTTTCTTGATAGCACAAAAAACAGCTTGAAAAATGGCGAAAAGGTTACTCTTGTCGGATTCGGAACTTTTAAAGTTGTGAAAAGAGCTGCCAGAAAAGGTGTTAATCCTGCTACTGGCGCAAAAATTAACATTTCTGCAAGAAATGTTGCTAAATTTAAAGCTGGTAAAAAATTGAAAGAAGCTGTTAGATAAGCAATTTCCCCAAAAAGCAAGGGAAGTGCGACTTCTCTTGCTTTTTTTTAATTCAAATTGCAAAGAAGGAAAATAATGAAATTTAATGTAAAAAGAGATAAAATAATCGACAAAATTCAGTTCATAAATAGCATAGTTCCGATTCGAAATCCGATGCCAATTCTTACCAATATCTTGCTTGATGCTGACGAAAATTCAAACATTGTTAAATTATATGCAACTGATTTGGAAGTTTCCGCAATCGTTCAAGTGAAATGTGATGTGGAAAGGGGTGGGAAAATTGCTATTCCAGCTAAAAATATTACCGAGATTATTCGCTCACTTCCAAACGAAAAAATTGAATTTTCTACTGAAGATAATTTCTGCAAAATTCTGTGTAAACAAAGCAAAAGTGATTTCAAATTGATTTGTGCAAATCCACAAGATTTTCCAGAAATTCCAGAAAGAAAATGGGAAGAAAGTTTCAAAATTAATGCACAATTATTCGCGAAATTAGTTTCAAAAACTTTATTTGCCGTATCCACTCAAATTGGAAGACCTGCGTTTTCTGGAGTTCTTTGGGAGCTAGATAATGAATCCCAAAAAATGGTTGCAACCGACGGAAAACGACTTGCGAAATATGAGACCAAACTTCAACTTAATTCGGAAAAGAAGAGTATAATAATGCCAATCAAAGGGCTGAATTTAATCAGCAGAATTATCGATGATGAGGAAGAGCTGAAAATCCTCGCAGAAGAAAATGCAATCAGTTTTGACTATAATTCCTACAAAATTCATTCGCGATTAATTGAAGCGAAATATCCCGATTATGAAGCTGTGATTCCTTATGATAATTCGAAAACTATTGAAGTTGAGCTTGAGGTTTTCAAGCAAGCGGTTCATCGTGTTTCTCTGCTCGCTTCTGAAGATACGAATAAAATTGTGCTTAATTTTTCAAAAGACAAAATTAAAATTTCTTCCGAAGATATAGAAAAAGGTTCTGCTGACGAAGTTGTCAGTTTCTCTTGCGATGAAAAAGTCGATATTGATAAATTTCAAATCGGTGTGAATTATAAATATTTGACAGAAGTATTAAGCCATATCGATACGGAAAAAGTTCTGATTAAATTTGAGAATAGTTTGGATCCTGCTCTCTTTTTCAACACAGAATTTCCGAAAGATGAAGAAAATCTCTTTCTCTTAA
>JACNJR010000041.1 GCA_014382495.1 Candidatus Cloacimonadota bacterium
CAAAACTTCCGAAAGGAACGAAAATTCCTTGGAATACTTATCGTGGGAATTATCAAAGAACTGGATTTTATGGCGATAATATCATAACAAATATTGACCCAAATTTCGTTCAAAATCAGAATTTTTATCTTTATCAAAATTACCCAAATCCCTGTAATTCATTTACAAATATTTCATTTTATACTTCAAAAAGTTTAGATAATCCAATTATAAAAATATTTAATATAAAGGGACAACTTGTAAAACAATTAAAAATTCAATCCCCAATTAAATTGGGGACAAAATTAAAAATTAACAAAGTAATTTGGGATGGGACTGATAAAAATAATGAATCCGTTGCTTCTGGAATTTATTTCTATAAATTATTTTCTAATAACTATTGCAGTTCTGTAAAAAAATTGCTTTTGTTAAAATAACTTTTGATTATTTTTTTAGAAGAATCAGATGTTTTTTCAAAGCAAAATGTGCGATAATTCCCGCGAGACAATATGCTAATGCAATCCCAGAAAATATTCCTTTGATTCCGAAAAAATGAGAGCCGAGATAAGCAAACGGAATGCAGAAAACAAACATTTGCATAATTACCAAACCGGCCGCCTGAAACGGCTTATGGAAAACATTCAAAGATGTATTGCTAATCAATAAAATTCCCTGAAATCCATAACTAATTGGCACGATTGATAAATAGAAAACAATTGTCTCAATCACAATCGAATCTTTGTTGAAAATGCCTGCAATTGAACGAGAAAAAAGTAAGAGAATTATGAAAATTAACGCTCCGGTAATAATTGAAAAATTTTCACTTAGAACAATTCCACGCTCGATTCTGTGAATTTTCTTTGCTCCAAGATTTTGCCCAATGAATGGTCCGAAGACGGCTGCCAAAGACCTAACAACTGCCAAAGCAAAGAATTGTATTCTCGAAGCAACTCCAAAACCTGCGACATATTTCAGTCCGTATTTTGCGATTATGCTTGTAATTATTCCAATTGTAATGGGCGTAATGACTCGTGCGCCTGCAATCGGAAGCCCGATAAACAAAATTGATTTCCACGATTGGAATATTTCTTTGAGTTTAGTGAATTTGAAATTTATCATTTTTTCGCGGTGGTAAATAATCCATAATGCCACCAAGAATGTGATGAAACGAGCAATTACAGTTGCAATTGCAGCGCCTTTTATTCCCAAATTTGGAAATGGTCCTAAACCAAAAATCAGAAGTGGATCCATTATCGAATTCACTGTTACTGCTACTAACATAATTATGGTTGGCGTTATTGTATCTCCCGTTGCCCTGATTGCGTTGTTTGCGATCATCGGCACGACAACAAATGGCATTCCAGCATACCAAATTGTCATATATTCTTTTATCAATGGAACAATTTCCGGCGTTGCACCGAGTGCTTTGAATAAAATTTCAATCGTAAAGAAACCGATAATGACAAACGACACAACAATCAGAAAAGCGAGAATCAGCCCGTCAGTTGTAATGCGTTGAACTTTGTGATGATCGCCTTCTCCGATAGCGATGGAGACGAGCGCTGAGACACCAATTCCAATTCCCAAAGCGATACTGATAATTACGAGAATAACTGGAAATGTGAAACTCAGCGCAGCAAGTTCGTTTGTGCCAAGTTTTCCGACAAAATAAGTATCCACGAGATTAAACGCAACCATACTCACAAAACCTAAAATCATTGGAGCGGTTAATTTAATTAGAGTTTTGGCAATAGAACCGTCTGTCAATTTGGCACTTTTTTTCATATATTTTTCTTATTAAAATTCTGTAATTTTGATTAATTCAAAAAATAATGCGATGCACAAATAAATGTACACCGCATTTTTTTAATCGTACCTTCAAGCTTATAATTTAACTACATCTTGTGCTTGTGGACCTTTATCGCCCTGAGTAACTGTGAAACTAACTTTTTGTCCTTCGTCCAAAGTTTTATATTCGTTCTCACCTTGAATCGATGAAAAATGGACAAAAACATCGTCACCATCTTCTCTTTCAATAAATCCAAACCCTTTAGTAGAGTTGAACCACTTGACAGTACCTGTTTCAGTTTTAGCCATCTACTGAAACCTCCTTTATATTAATACTGTTGGTTCAGACAATTCTAAACAACTTCAAGAAAAATTTTTCAGTTAATTCAGAACGATCTCCAACATAAGTGCAGATTTTTGTCGATGGTTTTTTCTTGTCAATAAAAAAATGAAATTTATACAAAATTTATTTGAAAATATTATTGTAACTGCGAATTGTTTTTATGTATATGTGAAATTTTTATTGACATTGATACGCAGAATATTTTTTGATAGCTTTTTATAGTTGAGACATGCATCCGTAGCTCAGTTGGCAGAGCAGCTGACTCTTAATCAGCGGGTCTAGGGTTCGAGTCCCTACGGATGTACCATTTTTTAATTTACTGCCACAACTCGATAGAATTTCTTTTCATAACTTGCAGAATCAGTCCAAGAAGTTCCCACTGTTACTTCAGCTTCCAAATTTGTGAAATCACCATTTGGATTTGTATCGGAATATACTTTATACGAAGTTGCATTCTCTACAGAATTCCAAGAAATTGTCACAGAAGTTCCAGTCACATTTATTTGGATGTTTTGTGGAATTTGAGGATTTATTACGCTTTCAGAAATATCATCCGCATCCTTCGGTTCAACTTTGAAGTTATCATACGAATAATCAACAATGCCGGTAACATCATAATTTGTTCCCAAGGTAGGTGAAAACGCAAACATCAAATCATCAATGCGGCAACTTCCGCTGTCATCATCAATTTCCCACTCGCCCCAACCCAAATTTGTATCTGTGCATTCTGCATTTTCTACTTTAACTAAAACACCTTCATACATCTCTTGGTTTACTTGATAAGTTGTGATTGTCACGGCATTTGGCAATTCATTTCCAATAGAATTTACCACATATTGGGTAATCGTTATTAATTCCGTTTTGTCGTAATATTCTGCAACTTCACCTAAAACTGTAATTTCATCACCAATATTTGGATTATTTGGATTATTTGAATTATCATAAATATAAATTCCATTCCAAGCACCAACTCCATCTTGAATGAAATAACCGGTTGAAAAAGTTCCCGTTACAATGCCGGTCAGTTCCACATTTTGCCCTTCATATTCCGAAGAATTTTGCTGAATATCAGAAATAGTTAAAGTAGGACTACCTCCCGAAATACTGATAAAATCTGCATAAACCGGCAGATGGTCAGAGGCGTTATAAAGTGCATCGGCAATTTCAGCAGAGACAGCGGAATTGTAACCATCGTTAATGCTGTCATTGAAGTGATTTCCGTCATTTCCAAATGGTGTTAAACTATTTGCGACATATTCGATTCCTTCACTATTATCTAAATTATACGAAGTGAAAATCATATCAAATCTATCATCTAAACCGCCGCCAGCGCCGCCGCCAAATGCACCTGTTCTTGTAGATTGTGTGTGAACGGAAACATATGTTGCAGAATTGTGCCAATTTCCAATTTGGTCACATAAATCTTCTGCTCTGCCGTCATTATCTGTTTCATCTGCGATAAATTTCTGATAGGCAGATTCTGAACTTGTATAGATATTCATATCGCCGACAATAATAAATTCCGTTCCAGCGGTAAGTGCGTTCAGATGGGCGCGTAAAATCGTAACCTCTTCCAATCTTTTGTCTTCGTTTTCCTCGCCTTCCGATGCTTTCAAGTGGCAACTGTAAAATCTGATTTCATTGCCGTCAATTTGCATAATATATTCTGAAATTTCGCGACGCGGCGTCTCAATTTCATTTTGACTTATCAAAGTCGCAATCGAATTTTTATAGTAAAGAATGTTATCCATATCAAAACCATTCACAAAATTAGCGCGGGAATATACAGAGCCATTACTATTCAATTCATTCAATATCATATCTACGCCGGATTCACTTTCCATCTCTTGCATCAATAAAATATCGGGTTGGGTTTCTGTAAAAATAGTGCCAAAATCATTCAATCTGCCGACACCATTCTGACTCGGAAAATAGAGAGCATTGTATGTCATTACTCTGAAATTTGTGTCTGCAAAAAGCGATGAAAGCAAGATATAGAATAAGAAAAAAGTAAAAGTAATTCTCATCATTTTTTTCATAATAATTTTAGATTTCCTTTCTATTTATGAAATTGAATGTAGAAATATTTCGTAATTTTGTCAAGATATTTGTGTTAGTTAATCAAAAATTTTAGGGATAATTTTTTCTAAATCCTCAGCAAATTCGGTTTTGTAAAGTTTGTCTATATTCCCAATTGCGTTTTCCAAATTTTTATCGAAATAGATTTCACCTAAAAATGGCAATTGATATTTTTCTACTTGAATTTTTATTGATGAGTTTTCAGAAAATTTCATATTTTCGATAATTCCAATGATTGGCATCTTCAATTCTAGAAGGAGATTGATTGATTTTTTCACGATTTCAAAAGCGAGTTTTGACGGAGTTGAAATCATAATAAATTTCACTCTTTTCATAGTTCTGATGATATCTAAAGTTGTGTCGCCGATTCCTGGCGGCATATCGATAATCAGGAAATCAAGAGAACCCCATTGAGTTATCGCAAGCAGTTCTATGATTGCATTTGAAATATCAATTCCTCGTAATGGTGCAGGATTTTCACCAGCAAAACTGATGATAGACATAAATTTTATTCCGAAATATTTTGATGGAATAATGCCTTTGTCTTCTTTCGGAAAATCATAATTTCTTATTCCTAAAATTATATGAGTTGAAGGACCGGAAAAATCCAAATCAAGCAGTCCAACTTTATGACCTTTTTTTGCCAAACTTGCTGCAAGAGTGGCAGATACAGAGCTTTTCCCAATTCCGCCTTTTCCGCCAGAAATTGCAATTATTTTTCTGATATTTTTTAATCTTTTATCAATAACTTCAATTCGCGTGTCCATAATTTATCGCTCTCCTTCAACCGCATCCAGCCAGATTCCTCTCCCAATTTTTATCTCAAAATCTGGGCTTTTGCATTTTGGGCATCTGAGATAAATATGGGCAGTTTCGGGAATGAAATGTATCGATTCTGTCTCATCTTCATCAAGATTTTTTCTTGCATTTTCGAAGAGCCATTCATTTTTGCAAACGCGACATTTCAGAATTGCTTTCTCGGTTTCTATTTCTATATCGGCATTTCCAAGAATTTCTTGTTGCGGCTGAATAACTTCTTTAAGAGCGAAATTGAAAATTTCTTCATCAATTGTCTGAAGTTCTCCAATTTTTATTACGATTTTAGTAATTTTTTTTAGATTTTCTTTTTCAGCAACTTTTAATGCTGAAGTTACAACTGCATCTGCCAGTGCCCATTCGTGCATAGTTTACTCCTTATTTTATTATAATTTTGTTAAAATTAATAAATTAATTTTTCTGTCAATATTTTTAGAATTTGCTTGAAATTTCAAAAATCCATTTGAAAAATTTGACAAATAATATTTCTCTTTAAAATTTTAAGAAAAAATTCAATATTTGAAAGGAGAAAGTTATGAAAGTTTTATTTTTCTCATCTATTGCTTGTTTAGCTCTTATCTTTTCTTGTGCAAAACAGAACGGAAATGAGCAAAATATTTATTCAGCATCAGATTTCTGGAATGATGAATATTTTCACCAAACAAATGTCGTCACACCCGAAGCAGAAGATAGCACGATAAAAGCAAAAATTGATGGCAAATGGCAAGAATTTACACTTTTAGAATTCCCAGAAAAATTTATGAAATGGAATGTCGAAAGACGCCTCGAATCTGTGGCAGGTTTTAGAGAGATGAAACCGCCAAGGTGGGCAGGACCGCATAATGGCATTGTCGCTTCGTATGGATTCAAACGAGGGGATTCAAACTTCAAATTGAATAATGCTGTAAAGGGAATGGGATTTCTTCCCAAAAAAGAAAAAATCAAGGAAATTATCAAACTTCTCGAAGATACTATGGATATTCCGTTTTCGAAAAAATTAGACCAGTTGGATGATTTCTATCATAATGTGGATTCATTGTTTGATTTGAATAAGCAAATTTCGTTGGAACTTTATTCGGTTCCTAAATTTGAAACCCAGACATTTCTCAATCAGATGACAAATCCGATTTCCACAATTGTCTTTCTGGATATTCCTTCATTCAAACTGAAAACAATTGTGCAATTATTGCATCCAGACGACCCCAAATTGACGGAATATGAGAAAGATATAGTGAAATATATCAATCTTATTCACAGTTATTTTCACGGAAAATTTCCGAAAGATTATATTGCAGTAATTTATTATGTTGTAGAAATTTATGACAATTCACCTGGCAGAATGGATGCAATGGGAAGAAGAATTCCGTAAAAAATTTAGCAAAAATTTAAATAAAATTTGACAAGGATAATTTCAGACACCTTAATGTTGTCCATAAAAATATGAAAGCAGAAGTCAAATATATCGACAATTTACAATTCAGTGCCGTTGCAGATTCCAACCATAGTATCATACTTGATGCGGATAAAAATTTAAGTTTAGATCAAGGTTCTAGGCCAAAAGAACTGCTTTTAATGGGGCTCGCCGGTTGCACCGCAATGGATGTTGTCTCAATTCTCAAAAAGATGAGAGTTGAATTTCGAGATTTTTCAGTTACCGCAGAAGCAGAAAATTCGGATGAACATCCAAAAGTTTTTACTTCAATCTCAATCAAATATTTCATATCTGGAAATGTCGGAGAAGAAAAATTGGAAAAAGCAATTGAACTTTCTCAAACTCGCTATTGCGGAGTTTCTGTAATGCTAAAAAAAGCAGCTCCGATAACTTATTCATATGAAATAAAAAAGTAAAATTTTGACATTAATGATTGATTCCAATAAATTATTTCCGTCCTTAAAAAGTAAGGTGAGAAATTTTTCTTTCATATGAAAACATTGTTAATCGTTGATGACGAAGTTGATACTCTGAAATATCTGAGTATTCTTCTGAAAAAACATTCACTCGAAGTCATCACGGCGGATAATGGTTTCGATGCGTTGCAAAAAGTTCGTGAGGAGACAATCGATATCATTTTATCAGACATTGCGATGCCAGATATGGATGGATACGAACTTTACAAACAAATTAGAGATTTTGACGAGAATATTCCAGTTATAATGATGACCGGCTTCGGATATGACCCAAATCATACTTTGGTAAAAGCAAAGCAGGACGGCCTGCACGACATTATTTTCAAGCCATTTGAGGTTGATGATTTATTGAATCTTATTAATAAAGTAATTTAAAAAATAAAAAAATAGGAGGAACGATGAAAAATAACCTGACACGAAATAAGGTTTCACCAAAAAGTCACAAGAAGGTCATAACATTCGTTTATGCCGATAATCTCGTCGGAGATGATGTCGTTCATTTAGAGAATTATCTCGAAAAACGAAAGGTCCTTCATCACATTTATATCGTTGTCTCAAATTCTCCAGACAAGCAAGTCAGAACGGTTTGCAATAGATATAATCATCTAAAATTAATTTATAGCCAAAACCCAAAAATAGAAATTAATGACATAAAAAATCAATATGACGGCGTTGATGTAAAATTTGAAGAACGCAAATTTGATGAATTAAAAGAGAGAAGTTTATAATTAAAAATTAAATTTTGCGGGCAATAAAGGATTTTCTTTTATTGCCCATTTTTATTTAGAAAATCCAAAATCTTTCGTGCTAATTTTTTATTAATTCCAGAAATTGAAATTAGTTCAGAAATTTTTGCATTTGCAATATTTTTTACAGATTTGAAATGTTTGAGAAGTTCGTTTTTTCGTGCTTCCCCTATTCCTGAAATTTTATCTAATTTAGAAAATTTTGTCTTTTTATCTCTCAAATTTTTATGATATTTGATTGCAAATCTATGCGCTTCATTCCTAATTTGCTGAAGTAATTTCAGAGCATAAGAGGTTTTCGGAATGATGATTGGCTCCTTTTGACTCACAGAAAAAATCTGCTCTAATTTTTTAGCAATTGAAAAGAGTTCAATTTTGTATGAATATTTTTCAAGTGCTTTCTCGGCGAAAGTGAGTTGTCCTTTTCCGCCATCAACAATAATCAAATCGGGAATTTCCGTCTGCTCTTCATCAAGATGAGAAAGATAACGAGTCATTGCTTCTTCGAGCATTAGATAGTCATTTATTCCTTCAACGGTTTTAATTTTGAATCGGCGATATTGGCTCTTTTTCGGTTTGCCATTATCAAAAAAAACCATTGAAGCAACTGCTTCGTTTCCTTGCAAATTAGAGACATCGAAAGCTACGATTTTTCTGGGAAGTTTCGATAATCGCAATTTGTCTTTCAATTCTTTTACGGCAAAAACTGTTTTATGCGATGATTTCAGATAGGATAATTTTTTTTCTTCAACCAAAAGAGAAGCGTTCTGCTTCGCCATTTCGAGCAATTTCTTCTTGTCACCTTTTTGTGGAATGAAAATTTTCACATAAAGCCATTCTGAAATAATTTCATTGTTTCTCGGTAATTTTTGAAGTAAAATTTTTTGTGGAATATCTTCTTGATGAGAATAATATTGAGCCAAAAACTGAGACAAAATTTTAGGAATTTTTTCCTTGAAAGTATTATCCAAAAAATAATGTTCTCGCTTTATTAGTTTGCCTTCGCGAATCTTCATCACCACAGAACAGCAGAGATTTTCATCTTGTGAAATTCCTATTATATCTAAATTTTCCTTGCTGATTTTGCTCACGATTTGCCTTGTAGAAATGCTTTTGATTTTTCTGATTTGGTCACGAAATTCAGCAGCTTTTTCAAACAGATTTTCCCCAGCAGCTTTTTCCATCTCTTCCTGAAGTATTTCTATAACTAAATTTGTTTGCCCTTTTAGAAATAGAATTACCTGCTCTATTTTCTTTTTGTATTCATCAAAATCAATTTTTCCGATACACGGCGCATCACATTTATGAATCTGAAAATTCAAGCAGGGCTTTTCATATGAGGAATTTGTTTTTGGTATTTTTTTGTTGCAAGTCCGCAGCCGAAATATCTTTTGCAAAATGTGTAGCGTGTGGCGGATGGAACTCGATTTTGTATAAGGGCCGAAGTATTTTGCACCGTTTTGTGCGATATTGCGAGTAATAATAGCTCGCGGGAAATTGCTCTTTACATCAATTTCGATATACGGATATTTTTCGCTATCTTTCAGCGCAATGTTATATTTTGGACGATATTTTTTTATCAGATTTGCTTCCAAAATCAGTGCATCCAATTCGGTTCTTGTAACAATATATTCAAAATTTGTAATATTTGCGACAAGGATTTCTGTTTTTGGTTGGTCAAAATTTTTCTTTGTAAAATATGATGAGATTCTTCTTTTCAAATTCTTTGCTTTGCCGATGTATATTATCTTTCCATTGGAATTTTTCATTAAATATACGCCGAAATTTGGCGGAGTAAGTTTTAATTTCTCTGCAATATTCTGATTTTTATTCATATTTTTCTTGAAAATTTTGATGTTTAAATCGTAAAAAATGGAATTATTTTCTTCTGAAAATATCAAATAACATTTGAGAAGATTTTACTTTGAGAAATTTCAAACCGGAAAAGTAAATCAGAGACGAAATTATCATAATAACTAAGATTTTCAGAAACAGCAGAATTCGCCAATTTAGCATTGATGTAATTGTGATTTGATTAAGATAAAAACAGACAAATCCGAGTAAAATAGAGATTATACATATCTTCAAAAAATTAGATAATATATTTGAGAAATTGATTTTTCCGATATTTTTTTGCAAAACAAAGAATAGAATAAATGCTTGAATTGTTGCGGAGATCGAGGTTGCAAGTGCAAGTCCTTTCAACTTAATAAAATGCATCAGAATAATGTTGAGAATAATATTGCAGACAACAGTAATAGCAGCAATTTTCATTGGAGTTTTGGTATTTTTCAGAGCAAAAAACGCTGATGCAAAAATTCTTACAGAACTATGCGAAACAAGTCCAATAGAATAAAATAGTAATGCAGCAAATGTCATGGGGAGCGCATTTTTTTCGTCAAATGCTCCGTGAAGATAAATAAGCGAAATCATATCTCTGCCCATCACAAGAATGATAGCAATTATTGGAAGCATTATAATGAGAATCAGATTAAACGCATCTTTTAAAGATTTTTTCAGTTTGTCTGTCTGATTGTTTGCAATGTATCTGGAAAAGAGTGGCAGAAGAGCAGTCCCAATTGCAATTCCAAAAACGCCTAATGGGAGCTGCATCAAACGATTTCCATATTGTAAAGCGGCAACGCTTCCAACTGCCAACACCGAAGCGAGAATTGTGTCTACGACCACATTTATTTCTCGAATTCCAATTCCAACTATTCCAGGAATCATCCTTTGCCAGACCTGTTTTATCTCTTTTTGTTTTAGATTAATGCGAAATTTAAATTTGTATCCAATTTTTCTCAATAAAGGCAAATTGACAGATAATTGGCAAATCCCGCCAAATAAAACTCCAGCGGCAAGAATGAATGCTTTCTCTTCGATTGATGATTCTTTCAAAGTAGTATAAATAATTGCAGGAATGATAATTCCGAGATTGAACATCATCGGTGAAAGCGATGGCAAAAAGAAAATCGAATGAGCGTTCAGAATGGCGATGACGACAGATGTAAGTCCAATTAAAAATAGATATGGAAAAAGAGTTTGCGTAAGTTGACTTGTTAGAGATTGGAATTCTAGTGCAAAACCTGGTGCGATGAGTTTTACTATAATTGGTGCGAGAACAATTCCAATTCCGACAAGAATTATTAGCAAAATGATTAAAATCGAAAGAATATTTAGAGCAAATTGGATTGTTTCTGCTTTGGATTTTTTCTCTTTGAATTCGGTATAAAGTGGAATAAAAGCTGCGGAGAGAGCACCTTCGCCAAAAAGTCCTCTGAGCATATTTGGAATTACAAACGCCACTCCAAAACTATCAGCGACAGAAGTTGCTCCCAAAAAATGAGTTAAAACAATATCGCGAGCAAGTCCGGAAATTCGACTTAGAAATGTTCCGCTTGAAATTTTCCCAACATTTTTTGCTAAATTGTCACTTTTCTTTTTCATTTTATGTCAGCGGCAAATTCTTTGGACAAAAAATTGTTTTTTGAAAAAAAATTAATGTAAAATGTCAAAAGAGATTCTTAGTATATTATGAGTTTCTTGAATCTGATATGCGATATCAAAATTAAAAGTTGTATCTCGCCAGATTTTGAGCAGTTCAAAACCAATTCCAAAACTGAATCTTCTGTTTTCGCCAGTGAATAATTCCTGCGAATATCCTGCTCGTAATGCCAACAATTTGTTGAAAAATTTCGTTTCAATTCCTGTTTTTATTTCGTCTTCACAATCGCTTGATAACGCTTTGTCATAATCCATAGAAAAGGTGAATTTGTCGTTTTCAAAAGCATAACCGAAAATAAGGTCAACTGCTCGCGACTCGGAATATTCTCCTTTTGCTGTTCCCACATCATTCTTAGAATTCCAAAGAATATTATTTATCGGATTACGCCACATTAATCCGAATTTATCATTTTCAGAAATCATAAATTGCAATCCAAAATCAATTCCAAAACCACTTGCTGAACCAGAAATCTGGTGTTCGCCATCGCCATCAATGTATGAACCATCGTTATTATTCCCAAAAGAGTGACTATAATATTTTAGATTCATTCCAAAATTAAATCTATCTGCAAGTGAGGGCAAACGAACCAAATTA
This sequence comes from Candidatus Cloacimonadota bacterium, assembly GCA_014382495.1. Lineage (GTDB taxonomy): Bacteria > Cloacimonadota > Cloacimonadia > JGIOTU-2 > JGIOTU-2 > JACNJR01. The sequence continues at coordinate 11,759 of JACNJR010000041.1, forward strand.
TCACTTATAAATTTACCATTTATAGCAGAAGAGAGAAATAAAACTGCTTCAGAGAAAACATCATCACCACAATATATCATTGCGATTCCAAATGATATATTCTCTTGATTTTTGTAAGAATATCCCAAAAAAGAATAATTGACAAGGTCAAGAAGGTTTGAATTATCAAAAGTAAAAGAATGCAGATTTTGAATATTACAAAGTCCTGCTGGATTCCAAATTATACTGCTCGGTTTATCTGCCAATGCTACAAAAGCGCCGCCCATTCCCATTGGTCTCGCTCCAAATTCATAAAAATTGGGATCAATATCATCTAATTCTGCAATTAGAAAATTAACAGCATATAAAAACAAAACGAGCAATAATATTTTTTTCATAATTTTATTTTATTAAGATAATTGTTTTAACAATCTCTTCTTTATGATTTGCATCTTCGGCAATAATCTGGATTACATATCGTCCATTTCTTGCCATTTTACCATTTTTTGTCATTCCATCCCAATTGAGTGTAAACTCTTCGCCAGCTTCATAATTTCCTTTTAGCATTGGACGATTTTCTGCAATTGTCCGAACCAAAGTTCCAGTTAATGTATAAATTTTTGCTGTGATTTTTGGATATCGGCTTATCTTCGAAGAGATTTTGAAAATTATTTGAAGTCCCATATTTTTGCCAATTTGGTCATACGGAGAAAATGGGTTGGGAAGTAATTTCAAGTCATAAATTCCGAGCTGTTTAGATTCTGCTACAACGCCATATTCACCCAAACAAGGAATTGAATCCAGCTGTAAATATTCATAATTTTTTCTATTGCCGTTTGATGATGCATCCACCCATTCTAATTTTTCAACATCCCAATAAGCGATAAAAATACCAGACAAATCAATTCCTTCGTCAAATTCAAAGATAATTCCTGGCATTTTGGCAAAATTGGCAGTAGATCTGATATCAAACACTGAAGCCATAAGCTCAGAAGTTACAGTTGTTTCTTGCATCGGAGAGACCTGAACTTTTTCCAAATAAAGTTTTGCTGATCCAGAACTAAGCATTGCTTCTGGTAAGGTCAAATTGCAACCTTCTCCGCTATACAAAGTATCAGGTGAATTGGGGAAATCTAATTTTATGTAAACTGTGATTTGTTTTTCTGCCGTTACTTCGGTTCCATCATTTGGATCAAACGCCCAAACTTCTAAATCAAATTGACCAACAAAGTTTGAGTCAGGATTATACAGAATACTTTCTTGAACTTTTTCAAGAGTTCCTATTATCGAATCAACTGGTTCAAATTCAAAAAAATCTACATACATCGACGAACCTTCTGCTGAAACTGTAAATGAACAGGATTCGTTATTTTGGATTTCATTTGGTCCATCAATAAGCAAATTTGCCAAATGCATATCTTTTACCTGAATGTCTTCAGTTTCTAATCTAATTGTAATTTCTTTCAAAGTAACTTTTGCTTTTATTTTTCCTATTCCATTATTATCTGCTGCTTTAAATAAAATCAATCGTTTTTCATCCGGAATTTGCTCAATTTCACCAATAGTTGAATCTGATAAACTCCAAAAAACAGAACCAGAAACGTCAACAGAATCATTCAGACAATTACCTGCATCATCCCAAAGATTCGCTTCAAATGTAGTTTCTTGATTGTAAGCAAAAAGTGCTTCATTTGGTGTTATGTTGGAATAATCGTGTGAAAGCATTCCTTCAGAAGTTAAGGTCCAAATATATGGAGAACTTTGGTTGCTGAATGTAATTCCAAGTGTATCCGATTGTGAATTAAACCAAAATGTTATATCACCAGATTTCAATTGTGGAGGAATTTTAAATATTAAAAGTGTGTCATTTTCATCTGTCATTTCAATTTCATATTCGTTATTATCAGCATCTTTGTAATGTAAAAATACTTGGTCATTATATGTGCCTTTGTGCAAAGATATTTTGATAGAATCCAAAGCTGATTGTGATACAATTTGTGATTTATCAAACTGAAGCGGCAATTGTTTCTCTTGAGAATAACATCGCAAAGTGTCCAAAGTTAAAGTATACGACAAAGGATTTATGTAATCTCCGAAAGAACCGGTAGATTTTGAAATTAAAATTGAATATTCTCTCGTATGAAGAGTGGAATCAGTAGAACAATTTCCGGTAGAATCTGTATAAATCGTTGTGTTGAAATTTGCCGAAGTTATTTTTACTGAAACATTTTGAATTGGAGTTGAACCATCTTCGGTAATTGTAAATTCAATACTACACAAAACATAATCAAAAGTATAATCAATAGTTGTATCATCTGTTATTGAAATATTTAAAATGTCGTGTGAAAATAATTCATTATCGTATTCGGCTTCAATTTGTAAATTGTAAATTCCATCTTCTAAATCCGTAAAAATGTATTCTCCATATTGGTTTGTCGATGTAGTATCAATTGGAAAATTTGTAGAATCTTTAAGAATAATGTTTGCAGAAGGTAATGCTTCATCTTCCATTTTAATAAATCCACTTACATTTGCCGCGTTCGGATTATAAATGAATTCATTATATCTATAAACTGAATCTCCGATTGAAACAGAAATATCTAATTCCTGAAAATTGAAATTAATACTTTCATAAGTGGCATTTATTGATAAATCATAATTCCCATCTGATAATTCGTCAAATTCATATTGGCTTAGAGAGATTTCCTCTTCAAAATCATTTTCTGGACATTCAAGAATAATTGTGGCACTTGTTGGATGTACGGTATTAGGATGATCTGTAGATTTATTTATTATCCATATTTCACCAGTTAGTTTTGATGGTTTGGGTTGTAAAATCAATTCAAGATAGCAATTATTTTGATCTGAAGTTAGCTCGATTTCCGAAATTTCAGAAATATAATAATTTTCTTTTTCAGCATAGATTGAATAAATTCCAATAGAATCTACTTGAATCGAATATGATCCTTCTGCATCCGTAGTATCCGAATATGTGTTGCCGTTTCTTTCGGCAAAAACTACAGCAGCTTGTAATGGCTCAGAATTTGTATTTTTCACTAATCCGAAAATTGTGAGTAATTTTTGAGTCAAATAAAAATCAACGGTTGATGGGTCAGAAATTCCACCAGATAATGAAACGATTGTATCAGGAATATCCTCATATCCTAAATGTGAAACTGAGACGTGATATATTCCATCTTCCAAATTTGAAAATAAAATTGAACCATTTGATGTTGTCACCAAACTGTCGATAACCTCGTCATTTTTAAATAATTTCACTTTTGCATTTGCTATACCGTCTTTTGACTCGTTTTCATAAACTCCGCCAGATATTGAATTCTCCAGAAAACTTAGATTAAATCTTGGAAGTTCGACCGTCTGTCCTTCATCAATTTCAACTTGTGGGAATGTTTCCTCAGCTGTAAATCCTTCTAAAATAATACTAATATCATAAGTTCCAGCTGTTATTCCCGGCACATCAAATTTACCATTTGAATCTGTTACATCGCTCATAACTTGACCACTCATAATATTGGATGCATAAACAATCACGCCCGCTTTGGGATTATCATTGTAATAAACTTCTCCAATAATATGTGATGCTTGCATAAGCTCAATATCGATACAAATTGGCTGACCATTTTCTATTCCTATTCCTTGAAATTGACTCACCAAATCATCTCCAACCTCTGCCCAAATATCATAATATCCTGATAATCCAGTAATCGAAAAATCGCCGAATTCATTTGAATATGTTTCATTTGAAAAGCCATCAAGATTTTTTGCTGTGATAAGAGAAGAACCGACTTCAACTCCGTCATCATAAACTGTACCCAGAACTGAATTTGGAATCATATCAAGAGTAATTGAGACATCGGTTGAATCGGTCGTTAGCGAATCTGGATGTGAATAATCATTATATCCAAGTTTTGAGCAGGTTAAGGAATAATTGTGAAGTTCTTGTAAATTTGAGATAGAAAACACGCCTGCAGCGGAAGTAGTATCAATAAATTCTTCATCATTGTGACATAAAGTAACAATTACATTTTTCAAAAATGTTTCCTCAGAATTTTTTACAATTCCCGAGATGGAACCTAATTCCGGTTCAAGCTGGAAATTGTAATTTAGTATTTCAAAATCTTCCAAATCGAGCATTTCACTTTGTGCAACATATCCTGGACGAGTTGCTGATAATTCGTAATTTTCCTCATAAAGATAAGAAAACTCATAATTCCCATTTTCAGAAGTTATGAAATTTTGGATTTCATCACCAAAAGCCAAAACAACTTCAGCATTTGAAATTGGATTTGAAGTAGTATCTTCAATAATTCCAGATATTTTTGCAGAATGAATGTCGATTACCAAATTAATATTTGTGATATTTTCGGTTTCAACAGAAATCAATGTGTCGGCATTGTCATAATCATCTGATGGAAGGTTTGAACCAATTGTCGTGGTTGTATATGGGTTGACATTTTCAAATATAAAAAGTCCACCGCTGTCTGTCGTATCACTCAATAATTGCTCCTGATTAAATAGGTTTATGGAAGTGGAATCAATTGGTCTGTTATCCGTGTCGATCAAATAACCGGAGATGTCTATAGAGTCTGTATATGTAAGATCAATGTTTTGAGTTGTTTCTGACCTGTGTGCCACATATACACTATCAATAATTTTTGTCTCATACGATTGTTTGGATATGGTAAAATCGTAATTCCCTTCATATAAAAATTTGATCGAATATGTTCCGTCAGGTTGGGATGTTCCGGAATAGGTGTTACCATTTTCGGCTTGAATGGTTATCATTGCACCCTGAACCGGATCCCCGGTAACATCGTTTGTAACGGTTCCCACAAATTCCGAGGTGTGGAGAGACATTGTCAGGCTGTTTGGCATAGAATTAACGGGATCATCTTCAATTGTAAATACGGTATCAGTATTTTCCCAACCTTGTTGGTATTTATCGGTTGCAACCGTATAAGTTTCATAAGGGGCTAATTCCTGAAGAGAAAACTGTCCGTCAGAATTTGTGATTCCCGCACTTGATGCAGTTGGTGAAGTTGCAGTTACATCTACATTTTCCAGAGTATTTCCCTCTTGATCAACCACAACACCGGTTATTGATTTGTTATTAGGAATCATTATTAATGTTGTATCATAACTTGCTTGATAAAGAGGTATTGTGTCCGGCTGAACATCTGTGTAATCTTCCAAAGAAAGAGTTATCACATAATCTCGATTTGGATTTAGATTCTGCAATGTGAAATTTCCTACCGGATCCGTTGTAGTATTTCCAGAAAATCCATCTAAACTAACTGCACAAACTTCCACATTTCCCAATCCAATACTTTCATCATCAATTACCTTACCAGTAATAGACGCATTTGTAAGTTCCATTGTGAATTTTAATGTGAGTGTTTCATTTGGTTCAATTGTTATTAAAGTATCATCACAAACATAGTTCGTTTTGCTCGCAGAGATATTGTATTCAACATATCCTGCCAGTCCAGTTAATTGACAAAATCCATCAGAATTTGTCACATCGGAAGTAATCACGCCGGTTAAATCGTTTTCTGCAGAAATTGTTACATTGCTCAATGGATTTGAGTTTTGATTTACTACTTCGACTTTAAGGGTTGAAGTTAGAGAAGTTAATTCGGCATTTTTGGTAATTGTTGCTCCAGCTGGAATTACAATATTAGTTAAAATTTCTATTTCGTAATTTTCTTTTGTAATAGTAATTGTGTAATAAAAACCTGGTAAAATATTTTCCAAAATATAAAATCCTGATGAATTGCTGTAGGTTGCTCCTCCGCCACCAGAAGATAGATTTGCTGAGATAAATGCATTTTCTATCGAATTTCCAATTGTAGCATCTGTTATGGTTCCTTGAATTGTGCTGAAATTTTCTTCCAAAAATAATGTTGTGTCAATCGTTGAACCAGGATTTATCTCCAAATTAATTGTGTTTTGCAAATATCCATTCTTATATGCAGTAATCTCATACTCACCTTGGCTAATTCCAAGAGTAAATTCGCCATTGGAAGCAGAAGTGGTCTGAAATGTATTAGTATCTTGCACAGCTTGAATTGTTACTTGTCCTAAAGGATATAGATTGCCTTCATAATCATAGGATTTCACATAACCATTTACAGATGAAGAAAGTGCAGAAAGGGTTAATTCGGTTGAGAAGGATTGTTCAAGTTCTAAGGGTACTTCGGTTGTTGCTTCGTCAGATGAATATCCTGTTTTACTTCCAATAATGTTATATTCTACCAATGGTGTTACAATTAAAGAAAAATTTCCATAAACGCCACTAACTGTAGAATAAGAATTTTCAGGATTGTTAACTTCCTCAATATCTATAGAAACATTTCTTAGGACATTTCCTGATTGAGTTACAGTTGTGCCTGTGATATACGCTTCATAAGGAGTTAATTCAATATTTTGATTGGAAATTGTTTGACCTGGTCCAACTGTAATATCAAGTGTATCGCCTTCGTCGCAGATAAAACCATTTTTCTCAGCCCAAATTTTATATGTTGCAGAATAGAGATTTAATTCGTAATTTCCATCATTATCCGAATTTGTCCCTTGGATATAAGAGCCATTGCTGACTTTAAAACCGGTTATTTGAGCATTTGCAATGCTGTTTCCAGAAGAAAGAATTGTTCCAGAAATTACGCTTGCATTTGGATTCAAAACAAAATTTATACCTTGAATAGTTTGTCCTGCGCCAATAGAAATTGTCTGCGGTTCACTGCTTGTGTATCCACTTTTAGTTGCTGAGACAAGATATGTTTCGGGACTTACATCGATACTATAATTTCCTGAATTATCTGTAATATCCTGATTGTCGCCGGCAAAAACAGTTACATCGGAAAGTCCGCTCCCGCTTGATGTTACCGTTCCTTCTATATAGCTGTCGTCAGGAAGAAGTATGAAATTTATACCATTGACAGTTTCGCCGACAGAAAGATTTAATTGATGTGTATTTTGGGAAGTATAATTATCAAAAATTGCGGTTAATTCATAATTTCCACTTAAAAGATTTAATGTATAATTTCCATATTCATTTGTATAAGTGCTAACCGGATTTCCTGCAGATGGAGTAGCTCTTATCTCAACATCTTCTAATACAATAACGCTATTATTTGCATTTCCATTGACGATATTCGCTTGAGGTGTAAGTATAATATCACTCAAAGTCATTGATGAAGGAGATGAGATTGTAATATCAACAATAGTAGGGTCTGGCGAATAATATCCATTTTTCTGCGCATAGATAGACCATTCGCCAAGTTCCAATCCATTAAATTGATATAAACCACTTGAATTTGTAGATTTTGTTCGTGTGATATCACCTTTTGTTGCAGTAACAGTTACACAAGAAAGAGGAACGCCAGAAGTATTCTTCACGGCACCTGTTACATCTTTATCGTTCAAAACTAACACCAAATCATCAAGATTTGCATTCTCGCCTAAACCGATGTTATATTCTATTGAAGATTGAAGCGAATAACTTTCTTTATCCGCAGTGATTGTCCACATTCCGGGAATAACAGCGATAGAATAATTTCCGTTTGAAGTCGTATTTGTTCTGATTTCCCCATCATCTTTTTCAGCCGTAATCTCACAATTTTCTATAAGATATCCATTTGTGTCTACAACTGAACCATAAAAGAAACAGGTAGAATATTCTAAAGTTATTGGCACATATACAGTATCACCTGGCACAATTAGGTTTGCAGTTTCAGAATTCGTTTCGTATCCTTCTTTGCTGGCGGTAAGAATGTATTCTCCAAGTGGAAGTGTTTTGTATTCATATCCTGACTGTCCAACCGATAATGGAATATTATCGCCAGAACCTTCAACAGGGTCAATGATAACATTTGCAAAACCAATTCCAATCAAATCTTCTTCAACTTCGTGATTGACAAATATCTTAAATGTTCCGACCGGAATATGATATGTAAATTCAAATGTTTCGCTGCAAGCACTATTTCCATCTTCGTCGGAAGCAATTACTTTCCAAACATATCTCGCATCAACCAAAATTGAACTCGCATTGAAATCGATTAAATTATTTGTTGTAACTTCATTCCAAACTGGATATTGAACTTCGCTTCCAGATTCAATTATTATTTCAGAAAGATAAATATGGTAAGTTGCTGCTTCTTCTACATCACTCCATTCGAATGTGATGTAATCGTCGCCATCGATAATTGTTGTGTCGCCTGGAGTTGTGTTTTCTGGACTAATGAGTTCTGGTGCTTCGATTGTAATTTCTGCTGCATAAGTAAATCCAAACGGGGTTGATGCAACATCTGAAGTCAAAAGCGGGTCATTGCCGTAATTATTCATAACAATCCAATTATAGTCAATTTCATTAACAAGTGGCGGAGCATCGTATGAAAAATTTCCAGATGGATCGGGGGAGCCATAATCTGCGAAATTATTTGGAGTAATTACCGACCAAATTGGATTTAGTCCAGTTACAACTAAATTGCCTTCGTTATCGTGAGTAAGCGAAAAAGGGCTGTCTGACAAAATTAAAAAATAATATGGCACACCTGGATTAGTATCCCAACTAAAAGTAGGCACTTGTTCTTCAATCACTGTTCCATTTGCTGGTGCATTCATACTTACTGCATCCGATGATTCAATAATTAGCTGAAATTCTGCTGAGGTCCACTCTTGCACCGCATTGTATATTACGCAATAATAAACTCCAACTCCAATTCCAATATCATCTGCACACGTTTCAATACTTGATCCATCGTTAATATTTACGCCAAAACCCGAAATTCCGCTTGGTATATAATTATCTATTTCAGTTCCACCTGGAGCAGTTGAATAATACAAAATACCTAAACTATCTTCTGGAAGCCAGGAAATTCCAAATGTTTCATCTGCTTTGAAGAGATCCATCGGAATTTCTATCAACACAATTTCATTATCACGATTTGAAGGGTTAAAAAGTAAATCCTGATTTATATTGCTTTCTGAAAATAGATTAAAATTTGCCGAAAGAAAATTGAAGTTTGCTATAAATATTCCAAAGCAAATCAAAATTACAAATTTTCTAATGTTCAATTTTTTCATTTTCATTAAAACTCATAAGTCAATGTTGTTCTCAAAATTGGTGAAGGCAAAGCGATTAGATTTAAATCGATAAATGAATTTTTATAAACTCTGAAACCAAAACCAATTGCTAAAGAACCAAGCGGGATATTTTTCATTGGCTCAACTGTTTCGTCATTATCATCTTTGAAACCTTCTAATATCTGGTCGGCAAGAATAAACTGTCCGCTTATTGCCAATCTTCCGTAGCCGACTGCAAACTTGAAATTGTGCTGCATCTTTAATCCAAGTGTGTAGCTCTTGTGGGTTGTATCTGCATAATCTATGAAATCGCCATTTTCACTCTTATTTCTGCCGTCTTCATATACATCACATTCATAATGAAAAGAGAGTTCTCCTAAGGGTTTTTTATAAGATAAGATAAATTTCCAAGGACCATTTTTTGCTGCTGCGCTAAATTCAATTCCACCGGGATAAGATAATTCCAGTATATTACTTTCGTAAACGGTTCTGTTTGTATATGTAAGTTCAGCAGGTTTTAGCAGTTCCATGTCAAAAAGTTCCTCGCCATCTAAATTTAATGCCCCAAGAGTATGTTGAACGATTCTTAAAGAGCCGTTAAGATTTGCTTTTTTCGGCAAATTATAAACAGCATCAAGATATAGCCAATTGTTGGGCTTATAACTACACGCAAGTTTTGCGCCAAACAGATTTTTATGAAAATCTATTTCAATCGAATCATTCAAAGTATTTCTATAACTAACATTGGGGTCATTAAAAGCAACATTAATATCGATATCGCCGCCAGTTTGACGAATCATACCGTTTATTTTTGCAGTTAGGTTTGAAACAATGTTACAATCCAAAAAATTCACTCCGATTCCGACAGACAAATCGTCACTAATTTTTCTCCCGAATCCAATATCCACTTGGCTAAAATCAATATTAAGATTAGAAAAAAGTTCAATGCCAAGAGGAACCAATGTTGTTTCAAGATTTCCATCACTATTTGTCGAAGTATCTTTTATAGTTACAGAAATTCCGTTTCCGATAAGTTCAAAATCAAGCATCAAAGGTTTATGAAAAGCGATTCCCCAGCTTCCAAATTCTGTTTGTGAAAATGTATAAGCGAAACCATTCAATCCGCCTATCTGCCCGCCGAAAATATCTATTTCTGGATATGTTGGCTCCAAATCTTCAGATTTCATATCTTCAATTCCGTTATCAACTTGCGTCTCTATCATATTGTTCAATTGCCAATAATAATCGCCAGCATTCACGGAAAATGATGGGCTGTAATCCAGCGATAATTTTCTCACATTTATTGGAATTTCTATCCTACTAATTTCAAAATCTTTAAGAATTCCAATTAAATCTTTTCTGGAAGTTTTTTCCACAGGAAAAATCAACGGCACGCCGTCAATTTCCAATCTATCCACAGCTTTTTTTAGGTATTCTATCGATGCTTTTTCAATATCGATTGTTGTATATTTCTCGATGAAAACAAGTCCCGCAGGATTGTTGCAAGCAAGGGATGGGTCGTTAATTATCGAAGAAATAGTATTGCCAAAGTTGCTGCTGTGCGCTCCAATTCCCATCAAGGCGCTGCTATAAAATTTAAAGTTAATTTTATGATTCCCACCTTCAAATGTCGTTATTTCATTATCTGCTAAAAGTGGAGAAATTAAAATAAATAAAATGACAAAATTACTTATTAAAAATTTCACAATTTTTTTCTTATTCATCGATTGATTTCGTGTTAAAATTTTATCATACTTTCGAGTGAAAATGCGATTCCTTTTGTGTTTCCAGGATTTGGTGAACCATAATTTCTGATATCAAAATTAAGTTCCAAATGTTCAAAATCTAAACCACTTCCAAACGAATAATAAGTTGCTTCGCCAAATCCAAATTCTGCGCGAAATGGCATCCAACTTAGCAAACGATAATCTGTCAAAAGTGAAATTTTAGCTTTTTTAGAAGTAAAAATACTATTCTCAAATCCTTGCTGATAATCAAGATAAAATGTTAGATTTTTCCATCGATATGTCCCTTCCAAGTGAAGTTCTAATGGGATTTTCTGCTCAATATTTCCAATCGAAAATGAAGTATCAGAATCGACAATTAATGAGTCGTCAAAATCAGCAAAAAAGATTGAATCGGCAGAAATATTGAAATGATGTTCTTCACATTTTTCAGTCCAATTTATATTTCCAAATAAATTTTTCAGAGAGAATCCGACCGCAAATTTTCTATTAATTTGAGAAAAAATTCCGACATCAGTTCGAAATCCTGTTCCAGCCGGAACGGAAATTTCTTTATTATCCGAATCGTATCCAGCACTTTTCAAAATCAATTCATTTTCGAAAGAGAATCCAGCATCTGATGAGCAGAAATTTGATTCAGATTGTTCAAGTTTTGCGTAAGCCAATCCAGTTAAATATCCAAAACTTATTCCTGCATAAACTGGTGGAAAATTTTTAAGAAAAGGGAGAAATTTTGATGCTGAAAGTTTTTCTCCATATCCAAATTTTGTTTCAACAAACGAAACAAATTCCATATTATTATTCGGAAATTTATAAACTGTTTCCCACTCATTTCCATTTAGAAGCAAATCAAAAAATTCTTTGGAAATATTTACAGAACTTGCGATTATTATGTCGTTTGTCAAAGCAAAATTTGATAATGAAAATGAACAAATTGGTGCCACTAAATTGATTTCAGAATCGATTCCAAAACCTTCATCAGGAATGTAATCCAGAAAATCCTGTTTATCATTTTCAGACAAATTTTTGCCCATCAAATCATTGTAATAATCGATTGAAAATGAGTTATTTGAAATATCAAAATTGGATTGAAACAAGTTCATCGAAAAAGAATTTTCTTTCAATCCGAGATAAGCGGGATTCCATTTCAGTGATTGAAATCCAGATTTTTTTGAAAGATAAATCATCTTTTCCGCTTCTATCTTTTGCTCAAATATTTTTTGAATCGCTTCGAGCGAATTTTGAAGAATTATAATTTCTGGATTATCATCTTTCAATTTTTGCTTGCGAATTTTTAGAGCTTTTTGGTAAAATATTTTTGCTTGTGTATATTTTTTTTGACTAAAATATAGTTCGGCGAGATTGGCTTGAATCACAGCAACTTGCAGATGTCCATCGCCAAAAACTTTTTTTCTGATTTTCAATACTTCATTGAACAGAGATTCTGCTTTGGGAAAATTTTTCTGAATCAGATACAAAACTGCGAGATTATTTTTTGAAGTTGCAATTGTAGGATGTCCTGATTCAACATTTTTCTTTTTGATTTCCAAAGAGCGTTTATACATCAGCTCGGCTTCTTGATAATTTTTCTGTTCCCTATAGACAGCAGCAAGATTGTTCAGTGTCGTCGCAACTTGCATATGAGTGGTTCCGAGCGTCTTTTCAAAAATATCCAAAGCTTGAAGATAAAATGATTCTGCTTCACCATATTCTTCTTTCGCAAAGTAGAGCAATCCAAGGCTATTCAAGGTTTGAGCGACATCTTGATGTATTTCGCCAAACACTTTTTTGCGAATTTTTAATGCCCGTTTGAGCAGCAAATCGGTATTTGAATATCTACCTTTGATTCTATACAATTCTGCAATATTATTCAGAGAAGTTGCGATATCAGGATGATTTGGATCTAAAATTTCTTCACGAATAGATAATGCTTTTTCGAATTTTTCTTCAGCCGCATCATAAAGATTTTGTGCAAAATAAATCAGCGCAAGATTGTTTAACGATTTTGCGACATCTGGATGTTTAGCATCAAAAATTTTCTTTCGAATATTTATAGATTTTTTAGCCAAAATTTCTGCTTGCTCATAATTTTTCAAACGCCGATAAATCAGAGCCAAATTGTCTTGAGATTCTGCAATTTTTGGATGTTCAATATCGAAAATTTCTTTGCGTATTTTCAATGCCTGTTTTGCAAATTTTTTAGCTTCGGAATATGCACCTTGTTCGAAATAAAGTAAGGCCAAATTGTCCAAATCTGTAGCGATATTTGGATGATTTTCACCAAAAATGTCTCTATCGTTTTTTAACACTTCTTTGAAGATTGGTTCCGCCTTTGAGTAAAGTCCGATTTTTCTGTAAATTAAAGCTAGTTCGTGTTTTATAGAAGTTACGATTGGATGCTTGGTGCCAAGAACTTGCTGAATTGTTTCAATTGCATCTTTCAAAAGAGGTGCCGCTTTATCGTATTTTCCTTTAGTAATATATGATTTCGCAAGATTTTTCCGATAAATTGCAATCGTTGGATGATTTGGATTTAATATTTTTTGAATCGTTTGGAGAGATTCTTCGAATAGAGATTCCGCCTTTTCATACTCGCCTTGAGTATAATGAAGCATTCCCAAATTATTTTGGGATTGTGCTACATCGGGATGATTTTTACCAAAAAATTCTTTTCGAATTTCGAGTGAGCATTCGTATAAAGATTTTGCCTTATCGTATTGACCTTGCGTATAATAGAGCATTGCGAGATTATTCTGCGATTGCGCCACATCCGGATGATTCGAACCGAAAGATTGCTTTCTGATTTCCAAAGATTGTTTGAAAAGTTTTTCTGCTTTTGAATATTCGCTTTGATAACGATATAATTCTCCAAGATTATTTAATGTGCTCGCCATTTGCAATGGATTTGTTTCAGATGATTCTTGGTAAATTTTCAACGCTCGCTTATACAACGGTTCGGCTTTAGAATATTCTCCTTGAATATGATAAACTAGTGCCAAACTATTCAAAGATTCAGCAATATTGGGACTATTTTCAGCAGAAATATTTTCACGAATTTCTAATGATTGTTTGGAAAATGATTCTGCTTTTTTGTAATTTCCTTGTGCGTAATAGAGCAGTGCTAAACTGTTTAGCGTTTGTGCTACATCAGAATGATTTGTTCCAAAAATGTTTTTACGAATCTCCAAAGAGCGCTTGTAAAGAATTTCTGCTTCGTCGTATTGACTTTGAATATGGTAAAGCAGAGCAAGATTATCTGCTGATTCCGCAACTTCGGGATGCGTTTTTCCGAAAGTATTTTCTGCGACTTTTAGAGCTTTTTCTGCAACAAGCACAGCTTCAGAATAATTGCCATTTTGATATAACTGAATTGAATTTTCAGTTAATGAAATCCACAATGAATCTTGAGAATATACCAATCCAAATATCAAAGAAAATAGCAAGGCAAGCAAAATTTTTAGATTTTTATTTTTCATTTTCAATTCTTTCAAATTATGCTGAAGACAGCGACCTCGGAAAATTTACTCTTCCCATAATTATTCAGAAATGTGCACATTTACTTCAAGATAGCCGAAGATTCTTATATTATCACTTCCATAAATGGTAACCTCATTGCCATCGGTTCCAATAATTGAAAATTCCACACCAAGATAAACATCAGGATTTAAGAATACATCGAAGTTTTGAGTAGCATTAATTTCGTCTAATGATATTTCTATTTCACTCGTTTCATCAGCAAGAATGGATAACGAATCAATTATCAAATATGGCGAATCTTCCGATTCTGTCCAAATTTCTGTAGAATCATTTGTAAAATATAATTTTGTAATTGTACCAAAAGGAAGAGAATTTTCGGTAGTAAAAAGCAGTTTTACACTATTAAAATTTTCTTCAATAATGTCTTGCGTATCTTCATCAATTTCTATATGCTCAAGCGAATCCATTTTCATTGTATGGTTATTTATGATAAATTTAAGAGGAGTTTGTAAAGTATAACTTCCAGAAATTATATTATCTTTTGAAATTGTTCCATTTCCATTTATTTCTGCATATGAATCTTGAATTTTTATGTGTGTGGGAAAGATATTAAGAAGTTCCGGAATTCCATCTGTGATTATGATAGGTTCGCCTGGAATGATTGATTCTTCAATATCAATTTGCACACTGTCACCGGAATTGTTTTCGCCTGTTAGATGCAGAATCAAATCACAATTAAATCCAATTCCATTATCAATTTCTAACTGAAGTTCGGCATTTTGAAATAAAAAAATTCCCTGCAACGTATCTGCGAATTCGCCCAAATCTATCTCTTCATCCATATCATCAAGGTCTATTCTTTTGTCGTTTATTATTCCTGTTATCTCCTGGAAAATCAAATCACTTATGGTAATATCTGCATTGACATTATCAGTTGAAGTAATTGTAATAATATCTGCTGGCGTGTTTACGTTTACATTGTAATGCACAATCTGGTCTGGCGAAACAATTATAGAATGATTTGCAAAATTGTAATTTACAAAATCGGTATTCGTAATTTCGACAGGATTGCCGATTTCATCTTTAATTTTATCAAATATAATTTTTATTTCAGGTTCGAAACTCAAACCAGAGAGTTCAATGTTTGCAAATCCGTTTTTAATCGTTGCTTGTTGCAAAATAATCTTTCCGCTTTCATCCTCGATTGAAAAAGAATCTTGATGTTCAAAACTCTGATCAACATATCCAGAAACCTCTTCAAACCACATTTCACTAAGCTCGATTTTGGTATATATACTTTGTGTTTCATCAATTGTAACAAATCCGTCTGTTGAGTCGGTCGTAACAAAATACGAAAAATGCAAAGCATCTAAAATTTGCTTTTCTGCCCTTATTTCATAACCAGAAAAATCTAAATGATAATCAAGTGAATCATTTGCAGCGATTTCTAAATCTATTTGTGCAAGATTATCAAATGTATCAAATAATTCATCAAACTGAATTGTCACATTTGCACTAATTGGCAAATTATTCTTAATCTTAATATTCCACACGCAACTATCAATTTTTGCAGAAGTTAATTGTATTTCATCATCTTCTATCGGAATTTCATCAATGTGTTGAATATGTTCAGCGGGAAGTTTCGCGCTTGCTTCAGTTACAGTCATTTCGCTAATACTGAATTTTATAACAAGCAGATCACCTTCTGATATATTTGCTGGCTCTGTGCCTGTGCCATCTGTGGTAAGATATACTCTTAACGAATTATTCATATAAACCTTCTTCCCTGAAAGGTTTAATTCAACGGATTCAGTCGAACCTGCTTGAATGATATGGTCTATCTCGTGGTCTAATATCAAATTTTCAGGTGAAATTGGGTTTCCATAAATTTCTATTTTCATATAATGTTCTGGATCACTAGAACTTAATGGAATTTCAGTATTGTTGATAAAGTCGATATGTGCAAAGCCAGAATCTATGACAACATACTCGATGTTTTCATTTGGAAATGGTAAAAACTCGGTATCTAATGAAGGAATATTATAATAAGGCGGAATTGGTGTTCCTTGAACTTCACCCAATGATTCTGACAAATCTATCTCGGCTTGTGCTTCACCAGTTGCTTCAACAACTATTCTGTCCAATCCTTTGTCAAATTGGCTAATCAGTGAGTCAATTTTCAACTCATCACCAATTTGCACATTGAACGATTCCATTCGTTCTTCGATTTGAAGTTCATCACCAATTTGCTTATTAAACGATTCTGTCTGCCCTCCAACTTTCAGTTCATCTCCAATTCTCATTGTATCAAGTTCTCCAGAAAATGAAAACTGCATCGTATCATTCTCAACTGCGAAAATAAAATCATCTGTCGTGTCGGCAAGTTCAGACATATAATACTTTTCGCTGATAAGTGGAAGGTTCAATTTCGTATCCCATTCTGGCGCTTGTGGCTCCTTTAGCGAACAGTTGAATAAACCAATTAGAGAAAAAACCATTGTAAAAAATAGAAAATATCTTTTCATATATCTCCCAAAAAATTTTAGAAATTAATCAAAAAAACATAATCAAATTTCTTGAAAATTCTGTCAATATTTTTTATATTCATTTTCTGAAATTGGTGAGAAGGATTTTCTGTGAATTAGTGCAATACCATATTTTTCTAATGCGGAAATATGTTTTTTTGTTGGATAACCTTTATTATTTTTAAAATCAAATTGTGGATATTTTTTATGATATTTCATCATTAGATTATCTCTCGAAACTTTTGCGAGAATTGATGCAGCGGCAATGCAAATAAACTTCTCGTCTCCTTTTACTATCGCCTTTCCCTCGATATTTAATTTACAATTTCCAAATTTTGTCGGAAGAAATGGACCATCTACTAAATAATAATCTGCTAAACTTTCCAATTTTCTGATAACATTTCTCATCGCTAAAAATGTTGCTTTGAGAATATTTATTTTATCAATTTTTTTCGCTGTCACTTTCGTAATTGCATAACATTTTGCAGATTGAATAATCTCTTCGTATAATTTTTCTCGTTTGGATTTGGACAATTTTTTTGAATCATCAATTCCGACAATACGACAATCTTTTGATAAAATTACAGCGGCAGCAACGACAGGTCCGGCGATTGGTCCGCGACCAGCTTCGTCAACGCCAATTATTCTTCCGTAATTTTTATATGTTTGATATTCTGAAATCATCGCATCATCTTGTCGGCAAGTTTGAATGCGGCAAGCAAACTCTTCTCAGAAGCGATATTTTTTCCTGCAATATCGAACGCAGTTCCATGATCGACCGATGTGCGAATGTATGGAAGTCCAAAAGTCACATTTACTCCTGACCCAAAAGAAAGCATCTTGAACGGAATCAATCCTTGGTCGTGATATGGTGAAATTATCATATCATATTTCTGATATTTTTTTGTGAAAAATGTATCTGCCGAGAACGGTCCTTCGATGAAAATTCCTTCTTTCGCCAAATTTTTAATAACAGGAATAAGTATTTTCTGCTCTTCATTTCCAAATGCTCCATTTTCGCCACAATGCGGATTTACAGCAAGCAATGCTAATTTGGGACAGGAAAATTTTAGATATTTTCTCAGCGCTTTGTGAATTAATTTTATCTGATTTTCAATCTTATCGATAGACAAATTTTTCGAAACTTCATTAAGCGCAAGATGTGTTGTAAGAAGTGCTATATTTATCTTTTTACTGAAAAAAGACATCACAAAATTTTTCGAATTCGCTTGTTTTGCAAAAAATTCAGTATGCCCAATAAAATCAGGATATGTCAACTGAATATGAGATTTGCTTATTGGACCAGTAACAATTGCATTTAATTCACCATTTAATGCATCTTTACCTGCAATTTTGATTGTTTCAAAAGCAGCAATACCGCTCATTTTTGAAGGATTTCCAAACTCGAATTTTTCTTCAGGATGGATTTGAATCCAGAATTTATTTCTGTCGGGAAATTTGTTGATTTCTGAAATTTTAGATATTTCGATTAGTGAATTTGTTTTTGAAGTTGGTGGAAAATTTCCATAAATAACGATGATATTTTTTTCGGATAATTTCTCAATTGCTTTAAGAATTATTTCTGGTCCAATACCTGTCGGTTCGCCAATTGTCAATCCGATTTTTTTCTTCACAATTTCCTTTGTAGATTTGAAATTACTTTTGTGAAATTCGTGGATTTGTAGTTGAAAATTATGGTGCCGGGACGCGGAATCGAACCACGGACACAGGGCTTTTCAGGCCCCTGCTCTACCGTCTGAGCTATCCCGGCAATTAATAATTTCAAAATTTCTCCACTTTTTTTTAGATTTAATTTTTGCTGTCAAGTTTTTGAAATTCTGGGTTCTCATTCTGAATAAAAAAAACTTTTACATTCTTCTCTTTTTTAAAATTTTCAAGCCATTCCGTGAATTTCTTTTTGTAATAATCTCTACAAAATTTGTCCTTGTCAAATCGAAATTGCTCGTAATCAATCTCCTTTTTATCTTCAACAAAATAAAATCCAAAACCGTCTACACACAATCTAATTGGCTGACTGAAGCTAAATTTAGAATGTGAAAATGCGTCGTTCAAAACAATTTCATCATTCTCAAAATCTTCGACTTCATCGGAACATAAAAGCCAATCCGTCTCAGTGAATCCACCAAAAATTGGCAAAAGTGATTTATTCCCATTTTTCAAATTTTCAATGATAAATCTGGTAAATTTTTTACACTGTTCGTATTTTATTATTTTCGCAAATTTTTCTCTTGCTAAGTTAAATGCTTGATATCCCGAGATTTTTTCGCTCGGAATTTTCTCTTTCAGAAATAAAATCAGATAGCCATTTTTTCTATAACTAATTTTCGGAAATTTTTCTCCTATTTGAGAATTTTCAATTATCTCAAAATCGATTTTGTGAAGCCAAAATAGCGAATCAATTAGAACAGAATCGGAATCAAGCAAAATATAATCAGTTTCTCGGAGCGAATCTAAATATTCCACAAAAATAGAATCTTGCGTGGAATTTACTGAATTGAAAAGTTTCGAAACATTTTGAGAATCAGCAATATTTGGAAAAAATAAATATTGTAATTTGAATTTTTCTTTTGTAAAATATGTGTCCTTTTGACTTTGATAATACTCTTGAAAACGACTTTCCCAATTTTCATCCCACTTTTTTCTAACCTTTTTTTCAATCAAATTTTTTAGATTTTTTTTCTGCGAATTTGGAATTTTTTCTTTTTTATTTATTCTGCCAATAATAATATTTCCAGCTCTTTTTTTGATAAAAATCGAATCTTTCGAAGTTGTAAAAATTGTATCAGATATCATCTTGAAAAAATTTTCATAATAAGGAATTTTTTCGATTAATTCAATATTTTCTGCAATTTTCGTATTGGGAATTGAGTCACCAAAATCGTTATTTTGAACTTTTTGAATAATTTCCCCAATTAAAGAATCTGTAAGAATTTTTTGCTCATTTTCATAAAGAGTTTCATAAATTTCGCCTTGAACTTTTTCGATTAGCAAAGTATCTCGAACCGTCACAAATTCCTCAATATTTTTTTTATAATAGCTCTCAATTGAGTCCTGTTCAATGTTTATATCAAATGTAAAATTTTTTTTATTGAACGAAAAGTAGCTTAAATTCACTTTGCAAATTTCGTGATTTTCTATATTTTCTTTGTAATAATCATTCGCAAAATTTTGGAAAAACAAATCTTTGCCATTTAGAATATATTCCTTCCAAATTTTCATAGAATCTTTTTGAGAATTCCTTGTGAGAAACCAAAAAATATTTTTGGAAGCTAGAATTTTTCTCTTATTTTCTTGATAAAATTTCTGAAAATATGATGGAGTAGAAGGAAATAAACTCGGCATAAGTGAATCTGGGAAAATGATATATTTCAGTTTTATCTCGGAATTTCGCTTGAAATATTCCTCAAAAAGTTCTCTCTCCGAAAGCTGAAATTTTTCTTCGATGATTTTCGTTATCTTATTTTTTAAAACATCATTTCTAATTTGCTCGATAATTTGTCTGAATTTTTGAGGATATTTATTTTTGAAATTTTGAAATTTTTGAGTGTCAAATAAACCATTTGTCAAAAACATTTTATTATTTGAATAAATTTCTTTGAAAGTTGTAATCAATTCCTGATTCGAAATATAAATACTATTTTCCTTCGCGTAAATTTTGAATAATTCTTCTTTGATTAATTGTTTGATAGCGAGTTTTTTCAAATCATTTGCATAGGTTTCTTCGGAAATTTCAGGATATTTAGAACTGTTTTTCTTCCAATTTTTCCACAAAATTTGATATCTATTTTGCATTTCCAACCAAGTAATCGGTTTGCCATTGACTTCCGCTACAATGTCAGCAAAGGAAATTTTTATCGATAAAATTAAAATTATGAAAATTAAAAACGATGTAATTTTTTTCATCTATAAAACAAATGGATTGTTGCGTTTTTCGTGAGTAATTGTTGTAGTTTCGCCGTGTCCGGGATAAATTTTTGTCGAATCTGGAAGTATAAAAAGTCGGTTTTTTATGCTGCGAATTAATTTCTCTGGTTCTGCTCCTGCTAAATCGGTTCGTCCAACTCCTTCAAAAAAAAGTGTGTCTCCACTTATTAAAAATCCATCGCCTAAAAGACATATACTCCCTTTGGAATGACCTGGCGTGTGTATCACTTTTAATTTTTCTGAACCGAATTTTATTTCATCACCATCTTTCAATTCAATATCTGCTGATGGCGAGACAATATTATATCCACTTAATCTGCTAAAATTTAAACCTGAATTTGATAACATAGGATTGTCCAAAGAGTGAATGCAAATTTTCGCTTTTGTGAGATTTTTCAGTTCAGCATTTGCGCCGATATGGTCGCCGTGACCGTGAGTATTTACGATGAATTTAATTTCAAAATCAAACTGTTTGGATTTTTGAAAAATTGTTTTTGCTTTATCTGCTGGATCGACAACAATTCCCTTTTTTGTCTTTTCATCCCAAATAAGATATGTATTTGTGAAAAAAATGTCGAGCAGATTTAGCTTTTTTATTTTCATTTTTGAAATTTATTAATTTGATAAAAACTTTTTCAAAGGTGATACTGATTTTTTCTCCATTCTCCATTTTGTTTTTAAATTTTCGAGATAATTTTCTTTCAGCAACATCATTCCCAATCTATTATCTACTCTTGTTTTTCCGTGAAAATCGGAACCGCCTGTGATGACTAAATCATATCTTTTTGCGAGTTCAAGATATACATCTTTTTGATAAAATGTGTGAAGTGGATAGAAAATTTCCAGTCCATCTAATCCCAATTTTACAAGTTCGGGAATGACAAAATCGTTTTTGATAATTCCAGGATGAGCAAGCACCGAAAGACCGCCAGCTTGCCTAATAATTCTGAAAACATCACTTGGCGAATAGGTTGATTTTCTGATATGTGCTGGACAATTATTTCCGATATAATTATAAAATGCGTCGGTATATTTTTTAATCTGAGCATTTTTTAGCATTACGCTTGCGAAGTGCGCTCGGCTAATAACATTTTTGTTTTTTGATTCCTCGTATAACTGCTTCATACTAATATCGATGCCCAATTCATTCAATTTCTCAACCATTTTTATAGCGCGTTCAGTCCTTCCTTTTTGGAGAAATTTCAACATATTTTTTAGCTCTTTATTTTTGGGATTAATAAAATATGCTAAAATATGAATATCATAATCTCGATAATAGCAACTAATTTCTGTGCCAGGGATTAATTCGATTTTATATTTTTTTGCCAATTTTTTTGCGGAAAGATATCCATCGACACAATCGTGGTCAGTAATTGAGATAGTAGAAAATTCAATTTCTTTGGCGGTTTGAAGAATTTGCTTTGGCGTATATGAGCCATCAGAAAATGTGGTGTGAATGTGCAAATCAATTTTTTTCATAAGTTATAATCTCGTCAATTTTCCAAATATTCTTATGTTATTTGCCTAAGTGCTTGTGCAATATTTAGTGAATTATCACCGATGTGTTCGTAATATCTCAAAAAATCTATGTAAAGCAATTCAGTTTGAACATTTGCACCTTTTTGCAGACGCTTTCTGGCACCTTTTTTGTATTTTGCTCTGCATTTATCAATCTCTTTTTCTGATTCAATCGCATACTTGAAATCCTTCTTGTGCAGATGTTCGCCCAAATGTTCTTGGTAAAATTTTATACAGTCAACAATTAATTTTGAGAAGTTTTGAATTTCAGATAATGCAGTTTTATGTAAAATTATTTTCTTATTATATTTTCTCTGAGCAAGTAATATAAGGCGATAAATGCTATCGCCTACACTTTCTAATTCGTGAACTATGCGCATCATTGCATTCAAATTATTTATCTCTGTGTCACTTAATTCTTCCTTTGAGCATTCTGCAAGATATTTGGAAATTTCTATCTGCATTTGGTCCGTTAATTCTTCCAAATCTTTCACCTCTCTTATTTTGTTATCCATTTTTTTATCTGGATTTGAAAATACTTTTAGGAAGATATTGAACATTTTTTCTGTAACTTCCGCCATCTTAGTAACTTCTCTTTTTGCTTCGAGAATATTTATTTGAGTCGTATCTTGTAATCCTGTCGAAATGTATTTTAGTTTATATTCTTTTTTTGAGATATCTCCCTTTTTGGGCTTAACTAATTTTTCTACAGCTTTCGCAAAATATTTTACGAAACCGATACAAACAGCTGTATTAATTAGATTGAAAACTGTATGAAAAAGTGAGAGATTCAGTGGGAAATTTATACTTTTTGTCGGATTCCAACCCAAGAGAGCTAATTTGTAAATAATTCCATTTTCTGCAGTAAATAGTTTGAATAGAAATCCCATCCAGATAACGCCAAAAATATTGAATAAAAAATGTGCTCGTGCTGTTCGGCGTGCATTTACATTTGCTCCCAAAGAAGCCAAATATGCCGTGACAGTTGTTCCAATATTTTCTCCAAGTACCATTGCAGCAGCGTTTTCAAAATTTATCCAACCAAAAAATGCCATCGTTATTGTTATCGCCATAGAGGCACTTGATGATTGTATCACAATTGTCAGAATTGTTCCAACTGCAATAAATAGAAAAAAGGACAATGGATATGTCAAATCATTGTAATTTTGGATAAATGATAGAACTGCTGGATTATTTGTGTCGATGTGTGGAACCGAACTTTTTAGAAACATCAGACCCAAAAAGAGAAGTCCAAAACCGATAAGAATTTCGCCGAAATCGCGTCGTTTCTTTACTTTTGAAAACAGAAAAGGTAGACCAAACCCAACGACGGGAAGTGCAATTGCAGTAATTTTGAATTTGAAACCAATTACAGAAATTATCCAAGCCGTTATTGTTGTGCCGATATTTGCACCCATTATCACACCAATTGCTTGAGTAAGATTCAGCAAAGATGCGTTGACAAAACTCACCAACATTACTGTTGTTGCAGACGAAGATTGGATAAAAGAAGTTACCAAAAAACCGGTAAAAACTGCGGCGAAGCGATTGCTTGTCATATAGTTTAGAATGTTTTGCAATTTGTTGCCAGCTGCTTTTTGAAGTCCATCGCTCATTACTCGCATTCCATAAAGAAATAGACCGAGCGAACCTAATATCCTAAAAATTATCGGAAGTGCGTTCCAAAAATTAATGATAAAATTCACAATTTTATTTGGTTATAATACTTTCAAGTTTGTCAACGATTTCAGAAAGTTTATCAATTGTTTGAATATATCTTTCAAAAAAATCCACAAACTGCTGTTTCTTCATCTTGATTTTCTTATTTTTGATATCAAGCGCTTGCAGAAATACAGAAAAATCGATTTGGAGAAGTTCTGCAATTTTCCGAATGATATCGATATTTTGCGATGGAACCGATTCATTTTTTATGACAAGAATTGCCTTCATAACAGGAATAAAACTTAAAAGTGAAGTTGAAACCAAATTTTGCATAAATTTAATATTGCCAACATTTTCCAGAAAAGCTAATCTGAGAAGAAGAAGTTTCCCTTTCAATTCTCTTTCTGCTTGCAAACGCAGATGTTCTGAATTGATTTTCAGATTCTCAAAACAATCTTCACCATAAATTTTTTTATGATTTACCTTGATATTCAGAAATTCGATTGGAAATGTGTCGAGTGAATTTTCAATATACTCTTTTGTGAGAAAGAGTGGCACAGTAACACGCTTTTTTTGAAATTTTTTGATGACATTTTTAGCAGAAATTAGTGTGTCAAGTTTTGAATCCTCCAAAATTATTGCGAGATTAATGTCTGAAGTTTTTGGATTGAAATCTTCTGTAACAACACTTCCATACAGACAAATTGAAATAAGTTTTTCGCCAAATTTTTTTTCATATTCTCTAATAATTTCTGAGAAAAGTTTGTTTTTATCTTTAATTTTCATAATTATTTTCCTTCAATTTCCAAGAAACGCTTTTGCGCATTTTTTCGCCAGATCTCTTATTCTTTTGATATAAATTGCTCTTTCGGTCACAGAAATTGCACCACGCGCATCTAACAAATTAAAAATATGAGAACACTTCAGAAGATATTCATAACCTGGGTAAATCAGTTCGCTTTTTATCTGATTTTCTGACTCATTTTCGAATTTATCAAAATCATCAAAAAGCATTTTGCGATTTGCCGTGCTGAAATTAAATTCGGAAAATTCCTTCTCTTGTTGCGTATAAATTTTTCCGTATGAAATTTTTTCATTCCACGCAATCTTCTTAAAATCATCGACCTGCTGAATGTACATTGCGAGACGCTCAAGTCCATAAGTCAATTCCACCGGAATAGATTTCAGCTCGATTCCAGCCATCTGCTGAAAATATGTGAATTGTGAAATCTCCATTCCATCAAGCCAAACTTCCCAGCCAAGTCCAGACGCACCAAGTGTTGGCGATTCCCAATCATCTTCCACAAAACGGATATCGTGATTTTTTATCGGAGTGCCAATCGCTTCCAAACTTTTCAGATATAATTCTTGAATATTGTCGGGAGAAGGTTTTATCACAACTTGGAATTGATAATATTTTTGCAGCCGATTTGGGTTTTCTCCATATCTTCCATCTTTGGGACGGCGCGATGGTTGCACATACGCAATTTTCATCGGTTGGTCTGATATTGAGCCAAAAAAAGTTTCAGGATGAAAAGTTCCTGCACCCATTTCCATATCATACGGCTGGTGAATAATGCATCCATTTTCAGCCCAGAATTTTTGGAGATTAAAAATGATTTGTTGGAAAGTTAATTTCTTATTCATCATAAAATTTGTCAAATTTTGTCTCTTCGATGAGAAGATTGACGGTTGATATTTTCTCTTTCAATTTCTCTTTCATAAAAAAATCTGTCATCATCAAATTCGCTTTGGAATAATATTCCTTCGCAGCGACAAAATACGATTGAGATTTCTTCTTATGAAATCCACGCAATTTGTTATTCTCACCATATTCGCTACTTAAATCAGGATTTTTTGCTTTCTCATCATAATCCACAAATTTCCGATAATGAATGTAACCACATTCGTTATCGATTTCGCCCAGAAGGAGATAGGCTTCTGGTTCGTCTGGTGCGATTTCGGCAGATTTCTTTGCATTTGAAACTGCCTTTTCATAATTTTTCATCTGACGGTAAACATCAGATATTCTGTTGTATCCAATTGCGGAATTTGGAGCAA
Organism: Candidatus Cloacimonadota bacterium; assembly: GCA_014382495.1. Classification (GTDB taxonomy): domain Bacteria; phylum Cloacimonadota; class Cloacimonadia; order JGIOTU-2; family JGIOTU-2; genus JACNJR01. The sequence continues at coordinate 37,776 of JACNJR010000041.1, forward strand.
GATTGATGAATTTTCTCAATGCATTCAATGCTTTCTCGAAATTTTCTTGTGTTGTATATGCTGCTGCTAAATTGAGAAAAGATGAAGCTTTTGTGGAATCTTTTTTGATAATTTCCAAATTTTGTTGAATACATTCTTCGAGCCGACCAGTTTTCTGATAGGCAATAGCGAGTTTCTTTTCCACATCTTTTTCATTAATTTCTGAGTTCAAAAATGTTTTTAAATAGTGAATCGCTTCATCAAAGCTATCATTTTCAAAATATAATAATCCGATATTTTTGCAAGCTTCCATACAGGTTGAATCTTGCTTAATTGCTGATTGATACGCATCAATTGCACATTCAATGTTCTCTTGGATTTTATAAATCTCTCCAACTTCATTCCAATAATCAATCTTTTCCGGAACGATTTCAGTTAATAGAATATAATTTTCCAGAGCCATTTCATAATCCTCATTTATTTTGTAAGACCACGCCAATCCTTCAAGCGCTTCCAAATATTCGGGGTCAATTTCCAGTGCGTCTTGATAGTATGAAATTGCAGTTTCATAATCTTCTTCAACTGCCGAAATATACGCAAGATATGTGTATGCCGTCTTCTCATTTGGATTAATTTTTAGCAGATTTAGAAATGCACTTTTCGCATCAGCATATTGTTCTGCTGTAAAAAAATTCAGCGCAATATCCTTTGCTTTTTCCTCAGCAAATTTTTTCAATTCAAGCGCTTTATTCAAAATCGATGTAACTGCTTCAGCTCTTTTTTCGGTCTTCTTCTCAACTTGCTTCCTTTCGAATTTGATATCTTCAGTTTGCGTATCCAAAATAAAGAAATTCACATTAAAAAGCGTTCTATCAATTTGAGAAACCTCTCCCCAAATGCTAATATCTGCATTCACTTTCTCGGCAAGATTTAATACAATTGCCGGATCTAATTTTTCCAATTTTGTCCTTTTCAGTACATTTTTTATCTCTATTGAATTGATGATTTCAATCTGCGGAATACCTTCAGCAACTTTTTGAAAATCATCTGGAAGGTATTTATTGCTCATACTACGACTTTTGAGGTCAAGATAATGAAACCCCCAAACTGCTATTTTAATTGTATTGGTTGTGCTTTTTTCGGCAACTGCATTTTGGCTACAACATAAAAGTTGCAATATGACAAAAATCATAACGAACTTTGTAAAAATTCTTCTTTTTTTCATTACTTCTCCTTTTTGGTCAAAATT
>JACNJR010000081.1 GCA_014382495.1 Candidatus Cloacimonadota bacterium
GACCAAATTTTATGAAAATCGCTCCGATAATTTCTGAAATGAAAAAATATAAAGAGGCGAGAGCATAAATGCTCACGCTAAATCGAAGAAACCTCCGATAAATCGGAGCTCAAAAAATGACTGGTAGTTTATAGCATTATTCATAATGCTTTTTGCGATTCAGCGTGGGGGTTTACTCCCTCGCTAAAATATATGAGAAAAATAAAATGAAAATAATCAATGTTGTAGGCGCTCGACCAAATTTTATGAAAATCGCTCCGATAATTTCTGAAATGAAAAAATATAAAGAAATTGAATCTTTGCTAGTTCATACAGGCCAGCATTACGATGAAAATATGAGCAGGTCATTCTTTGACGATTTGGAGATTCCAAGACCGGACATCAATCTGAATGTCGGCTCGGCAAGTCATGCAATTCAGACCGCAGATATTATGATAGAATTCGAGAAGGTCTGTTTCAAAGAAAAGCCAGATTATGTGCTCGTTGTTGGCGATGTGAACTCAACTATTGCCTGTGCATTAGACGCAAAAAAACTCGGAATAAAGGTAATCCACATCGAAGCCGGTTTGCGAAGCTTTGATATGAAAATGCCGGAAGAGATAAATCGAATTTTAACTGACCAAATTGCAGATTTGCTTTTTATCACGGAAGAAGATGCGAAAGTAAATTTATCTAACGAAGGCATCTCGCCAAAAAAGATTCATTTCGTCGGAAATGTGATGATAGATATTCTGATACAAAATCTTCGGAAATGTAAAAAATCCAATATTCTGAAAGCACTTGCACTGAAAGAAAAAGAATACTCACTTTTGACTTTGCACCGACCGAGTAATGTCGATTCTAAAGAGAAATTGCAAAAAATTCTCCAAACTCTAAATGAAATTTCGGAAAAAATTCCAATTGTTTTTCCCATTCATCCGCGAACAGAAAATATGGTTCAGAAATTTGGACTTTCAGAAAAAATAAAGTGTATAAAAACCATTCCGCCATTAGGTTATCTCGATTTTATGCGACTGATAGTCGGCTCAAAATTTGTGCTGACAGATTCTGGCGGAATTCAGGAAGAGACAACTTATCTGAAAATTCCCTGCTTGACGATGAGAGAAAATACCGAGCGACCAATTACCGAATTCGTCGGAAGCAATGTCATCGTGGGAACTGACGCGGATAAAATTTTATCAAATGTTAGGATGATTTTATCAGGTAATTTCAAGAATTCAAAAATTCCTAAATTTTGGGATGGAAAAGCATCAGAACGCATCGTCAAAACCATTTTAGATGATTTTTAATCACTCATCATTTAACTTCATTACAAAAAAATATTCAGAAAACTTGCCAAAATATTCAACAATTCAACTTTCAGATAAAGTTATATTTATTGAAAAATTAGCATAAATTAGCGGTTAATTATGGAATACAAAAACAGAAAAGCACGAAGAAATTATCAGATATTCAAATCCCTCGAGGTCGGAATTGTCCTTACTGGGAACGAAATAAAATCTATCAGAACGGGAAAACTGAATTTCAAAGATAGTTATGCTATAATTGAAAATGAAGAGGTTTGGCTTTTTAATTTACACATAAGCCCCTATGACAAAGGAAGTTATCAGGATTATAGTCCAGACAGAAAAAGAAAATTGCTTCTAAAAAAAAATGAAATAAGCAGATTGGGCAGAAAAGTTACCGAAAAAGGTTTCACGCTAATTCCGATAAGATTATACATAAATGAAAATGGATTTGCAAAGATTGAATTAGGACTTGCAAAAGGGAAAAAAATCTACGAAAAACGAGATAAAATCCGTGAACGAGATATTCAAAAAGAGATGAAAAAGGTAAACTAATTTAGTTGAACTGGTTAAAATGATTCAACCAATTTAACTAATTCAACCAAATATTATGAATTGGATTTGGAATCCCTCAACGCATATAAAAATGTGCCGTTTGGCATTAACAAAAATGTCAATTCGTTTCAATAAAATAATAAATATCTATCCTGAATATTTTGAGTTGGGAATTGTTGCTCCAGACAAAATTTTCTGCGATACAACAAATCATTATTACAATTGCACGCCGAATGCAAAGGGCTATCATTATGGCTCAGTTGTGAAGAAAATTGGCAAGGAGATAATTCTTATTCATAAAATATCTTCAAATAAAAATTCGCTTGTCTATCACCCGAAATGTGCGGGATATCTGAAAAATATTATCGATAATCCGCTGAAAATTATTGTGTTCGAATTGGGCGTAATTTCTCATTATGTTGCAGACCTTCATCAGCCATTTCATACCGATGGGAAATATCGATTCGCATATGAAGAAGTTCCGCATAAAGTTTATGAAGCAGATGTGAGAAAAAATTTTGAATCTCTCAAACTGAATATTGGAAAGCGAAGATATAGAATTAAAAATAGCCACGATTTTTTTTATAATCAGATTGAAAAATCCAATAAATTTTATGATAAACTTATTGAGAATTATTTTTATTCGCGAACCAAAGTCAAGCCGAATCGCTGGGAAAAATCTATCAAATTAACAGAAGATTGCATTTCGCGAGCCGTGAAAAATATCGCCAATATCTGGTTCCTTTTTGAAGAAGATGTCAAACAGTATAAAAAACAAATTCGCCATTACAAATTGATGAATAAACTTCATAAAAATATTGACTTAAAATCCAACTATTATCTGAAAATTTATCCAAGCGGAACATTGAATTTAAGGAAAATTTAATTTATGTTAATTAAAGTAGAAAAGATTGAAAAAATTTATCAGATGGGCAAGGTGAAAGTTCCTGCCATTCGCGAAATGACTCTTGAAATTGAGAAAAATAGTTATACTGCAATTATGGGAGCATCAGGTTCTGGGAAATCGACATTGCTGCACATTTTGGGTTGTCTGGATACGCCGACAAATGGGAAATATTTTTTGGAAGATGAACTCGTTAGCGATTTCAATTTCAACAAATTAGCAGAAATTCGTAACAGAAAAATCGGATTTGTTTTTCAAACTTTTAATCTTTTAGCGAATATGAATCTTTTTGAAAATGTGGAACTTCCGCTACTTTATTCCGGATTGGGTAAAAAGGAGAGAAGAAAAAGGGTAAAGAGAGTTCTCGAGCAAGTTGGATTGAGCAAACGCTTGAAGCATAAGCCATCGGAATTGTCTGGAGGTGAACGCCAGCGAACAGCGATTGCAAGAGCACTTGTAAATGAACCGTCAATAATTCTTGCAGACGAGCCAACTGGAAATTTGGATTCGACATCCGGAAGTAGCATTATGAATATTTTTCAATATCTGAAGGAGCAAGGACACACAATTGTCGTTGTAACTCACGACCAAAACATTGCAAAAATGACCGACAATATCATCAAAATAAGTGATGGGAAAATTGTTGACTGATGACTATTTTTTATAATGCGAAATTGGGAATCAGAGATATGCTGAACAATAAAGTGAGAACTCTGATTACAATGCTTGGAATCGTTCTTGGTGCGATGTCTGTTATCGCTGTTCTCTCGCTTGTTCAAGGCGGAAAGGAACAATCTGTCCAATTTCTTGAAGAGCGTGGCGGTGTTCTCAAATTATCAATTCATCCAAAATGGAGTTTCGATTTGGAAAAAAGAGATGAAACTTTTCAAAAACAATTGACGCTCAAAGATATGAAATTGATTAGAAAATATTTTCCAGATCTGAAATATTTTAGTCCAAGAATAACAAAACGTTCAACACTGAAATATAAGGAGAATACTTTTTCTGGCAGATTAAATTGCGTTTATCCGGAATATCAGAATGCGGAAAATTTCTTTGTAGATAAAGGAAGATTTATTTCAGAATTTGACAATCAAGAAGCGAGCAAAGTCATTGTGCTTGGCACAAAAGTAAAGGAAATTCTATTTGGAAAAGAAAGAGCAATTGGCAAATTTATTTCGATTCAAAAAACGAATTTCAAAGTTGTTGGAATGATGGAGCATAAAGAAATGTATTGGGGCGCGTGGAAGCATAATGCATTGAGCTGGATGAATCGCCAAACATTTATTCCTTTGAATACTGTTGTGAAAAAATTATACGGCGAAGAACCACTTCATTCATTGGAATTTCAAGTCGCTTCAACTGATTTAGTGAAACCTACCAAAGAAAAATTAACTGCTTTTTTGAAGAGATTGCGGGACGGAAAGGAATTTTTTGAAGTTCGCTCAAATAATGAGCGCCTCGAAGATATTGAACAGCAGAATAAAAAAATGCAACTAATTTTTTTGCTGATTGGCGGAATTTCGCTTGTCGTCGGAGGAATCGTAATCACAAATGTGATGCTCGCATCCGTAAAAGAGCGATTAAAAGAGATTGGCGTTCGAATGGCTGTCGGCGCAAATCGACGCGATATTCTAATTCAATTTTTAGTTCAAACATTGCTCGTAAGCTTATTTGGAGGATTTTTGGGCATAATTTTGGGAATATCACTTTTGGATGTTTTAGGACAATTTCTGAAATCACCAACAATTGTAAGTTTGAATATGATAATAATTGCTACAATTTTGGCATTTGTAACAGGTCTTTTTGCTGGGATTTTTCCTGCAATCAACGCCAGCCGTTCTGACCCAATAAAAATTTTACGATACGAATAAAAATGTGAGGAAGATATGAAAAAACTTTGGCAAAACACAAAAACAATTTACTCAAATTTCATTGCAGACCAATGTTATTTGCGCTCTTCGTCGCTTGCGTATATCACATTTCTTGGCTTCATTCCATTTCTGATGGTCATTCTACTCTTTACGCCAGACATCACTTTTGTAAGAATTCAAGAAACGATAAAAAATTTCGTTTTCAATACATTCGTCCCAGAATCCGCCCAAGCAATCCAATCAGAAATCACAAAACTTTTGGAGCGAAGAGTTGGGCTGAATGTGATGAGTTTTGTCTTATTGGTTTTGACATCATTTTTTCTTTTCAAATTTATTTCTCAAACATTTGATAAAATACTTGGTATTCACAAAAAGCGAGACCATACTGTTTTACGAGATTTTGAAAGATTTGTTTCAATGATAATTGGTGGATTGATAATTGTTGCAATTTTGTTATTCACATCTTCTTTGCCAATGGTTGGCAGATTTTTGAAATTAGCTTTTTTAATAAAAATTTTACCATATTTTGGAATATTTCTTGTGCTATTTGTAATTTATAAATTTGTTGTTTCCGTCCATCCGAAAACTACTTCTGTGCTTATTGCAGCAGCATTTTCAAGCATTTTATGGGCGATTCTCAAATTTGGTTTTGACTCATATATTTTGACCTTCACAAATGTCAGCTCAGTTTATGGAAATTTAGGTGTATTTCCAATTTTTATGATTTGGCTTTATGCTAATTGGCTTGTGATTCTGTTCGGAATGGAAATTGTCGCTTTCCATTCAGGAAATAAATCTAAAAACGAAAAGAAAGATGAAAAGTTTACTTTGAAATTGACGATAGAAAAAGAAATAGGAAAAGAAATTTCTGAGGAGATAAAAGAGTTGGATTTCGCAAATGAAGAAATTGACAGAAAAAGTTTTTTGGAATTGATTAAAAATATCTTTAAAATTTCTGAAAAAAATGAAGAAAAAAAGGAGCAGGATGAACTTCAAAAGGAGTGATAAAAGAAAATTCGATGAACTCCGAAAGATAAAATTTACAAGAGATTATTTGCAAGATGCGGAAGGTTCTGTTCTCGTTGAAGTTGGCAAAACAAAAGTCATTTGCTCAGTTTCTGTGGAATATCGATTACCACAATTTTTACGAGCGGAAAAGAAAAATCAAGGTTGGCTTACCGCTGAATATGATATGCTTCCGCGAAGCGCAAACAAAAGAATTGTCCGCGATAGAATTCATGGAAAAATCAAAGGACGCTCTTCAGAAATTCAGAGATTAATCGGGCGTTCATTGCGCGCGGTAACCGATTTGACAGAATTTCCCGAAAGAACTATTTATATAGATTGCGATGTAATTCAAGCAGATGGCGGAACGAGAACCGCATCGATAAATGGCGCCTTCATAGCACTTTACGATGCATTTACAAAAATGAAAGAAAAAGGGCAAATTAACGAATTTCCCATAACAAATTTTATTGGAGCAATAAGTGTCGGAATTGTGGAAGATGAGATTCTGTTGGATTTAGCTTTTGATGAGGATTTGATCGCCGATATTGATATGAATATCGTGAAAGATGATAAAGGAAATTATATCGAAATTCAAGGGACAAGCGAGCGTAACACTTTTTCTGACAAGCAATTACAAAAATTGTTAAAAGTTGCTAAAAAAGGAATTTCCGAAATTATTGATTTGCAAAAAAATTTACTTTTTGGAGATATCAAAACAAAATGAGAAAAAAATATGATTTTGAGAAATTAACAAAATTAAGCAAAATTTGCAAAAGCGACATTCTCAAGATGACAACATTGGCGCAAAGTGGTCATCCCGGCGGCTCGATGTCATCCTTGGATTTATATCTTGCAATTTATGCTTTCGCAAATGTTTCTTCAGAAAATTTAGATAACATCAATCGAGATAGAATTGTGATTAGTCACGGGCATACCGCACCGGCGATTTATTCTGTTCTGGGGCGAAATAGGTTTTTCGATATAAATGAAGCTATCGCATATTTTCGAAAAGCAGGAAGTATTTTCGAAGGACATATAGAACCGGATGTGCCAGGAATTGAATGGGCAACTGGAAATTTGGGGCAAGGGCTTTCCGCCGGCTGTGGATTTGCTTTAGCGGGAAAACAACGAAATCTTGATTACAATGTTTTCGTGACGATGGGCGATGGTGAGCAACAGAAAGGGCAAATTTCAGAAGCGAGAAGATTTGCAAAAAAATACAATTTGACAAATATAACTGTGATTATCGATTTCAATAAATTACAAATCAGTGGAAAAATCTCAGAAATAATGCCACAAAATATCAAAGAAAATTATATCTCAGATGACTGGGAAGTGATTGAAGTTGATGGGCATAATTTCAGAGAAATATTTTCGGCGCTTGAAAAAGCAACTTCAAATAACGACTCCCCAACAGCAATTCTCGCAAAAACTGTGATGGGAAATGGCGTCTCATTTATGGAAAATGATGAGCAATATCACGGCAAACCACTTACTGAACAGCAATGCAAACAAGCATTAGAAGAATTGGGATTAGAAAATGATTTAGAGAAATATAAAAAAATTCGTGAAAAATTCTCACCATTCAAATTAAAGACAAAAAAGATTAAAGAACAAAATATAAATTTAGGAAATTTTCTCAAATATGAAAAAGGCACAAAGATAGCAAATCGCGATGCTTTCGGAAATGCTTTAGCAGACCTTGCTAGCGCAAATAAAGATAAAATTGAATTCGCAGTTTTCGATTGTGATCTTGCTGGTTCAGTCAAAACTGATAAGTTTGCGAAAGAAAATTCAAATCAATTTTATCAAAGCGGAATTCAGGAACATAATACAGCAGTAATTGCAGGCGTAATGTCGAAAGAGACTATTGTTACCTTCTTCTCAGATTTTGGTGTATTCGGTGTGGACGAAACCTATAATCAGCAAAGATTAAATGATATAAATCACACTAACCTAAAATTGGTAACCACTCATAATGGCTTAGATGTAGGCGAAGATGGCAAGACACATCAATGTATTGATTATATTGGGGTGATGAGAAATTTATTTGGCTTTAAAATAATAATTCCTGTAGATGCTAATCAAACGGACAAAGTTATAAGATATATTGCAAAAAAATCGGGGAATTTTTTTGTTGCAGTTGGACGCTCAAAAACTGAAATTATTTCGGATGAAAATGATAAAATATTTTATGATGAGGATTATAAATTCGAATATGGAAAGGTAGATAAATTACGCTCTGGAAAAGATGCAACAATAATCGCAACTGGCGTAATGGTCGAGAAAGCATTGAAAGTTTATGAAATTCTGAAGAAGAACGGAATTAATATCTCAGTTTGGAATTTTTCGTGTATTTCAGAAATAAGTGAGAATGATTTGAAATCTGCATCTTCATCGGGACATATTTTTACTTACGAAGATCACAATGTCAACACAGGATTAGGAAGCATAATCGCTTCAAAATTATTAGAATATGAAATTAGATGCAAATTGACAAAATTCGGTGTGACAAAATATGGAAATTCCGGGAAGAGTGAAGAAATTTATAAATT
>JACNJR010000039.1 GCA_014382495.1 Candidatus Cloacimonadota bacterium
TCCAAAAATGAAAGGTAAGAGGGCTTAAGAATAAATATTGAAACCGGATTCCGAAATAGGGTTTTTGTCGGGAAACCGGAAGGGGGGAAATTGATATCCAATGGTCTTGTGGCAGAATTGGTTCTTAAAGGAAAAAAATCCAAATTCTTAACTATGCTTTTATGGACGAAAAGGCAGCAAAAAAACATAATCCAAAAATTATAATCGTCGATGATAATAACAAAATTATTGCAGTGAAATAATATGATATTTTTCAAAATTAGTGAAAAAAGTCGTTTATATTTAAAGAAAAATTTGATACTTGTAATTATTATTTTTGGAATTCTATTTTCACTTCATTCATCGCCGATTATTACATTTGAAAAGGATGAACATAATTTTGGCGATATCAGAGAAGAGGATGGAAAGGTTGAATGCGATTTCATCTTTACAAATGATGGTGACGAGCCATTAAAATTGATCAAAGTAAAAGCCGGCTGAGGATGCACAACTCCCAGTTGGTCAACTGAAGAGATAAAATCTGGCGAAAATGGATTCATAAAAGTTGCATATAATCCTAAAAATAGACCTGGCAAATTTAACAAATCTATTACAGTAACATCGAATTCCGAAGACAAAATTCAGAAACTGAAAATCAAAGGAAATGTAATTCCCCGAAAGGAGAAATTTGCTGCTGAAATTGGAAATTTGAAAATCAAATCTACTCATCTTGATTTTGGAAAAATAAAAGACACATTAACCAAAACGAAAACTATTGATGTAAAAAATGAGGGCAAAAATGAACTTTTAATTCATTTTGAAGAGATTCCAGAACACCTTATTTTTCAGATAAGACCAGAAAAATTACATCCAAACAGAAGTGGTAAAATCGTAGTTACTTATAATGCTCAAAAAAGGGATAATTACGGTCTGTTGCACGATGAAATCCTAATTTGTGTTGTTTCTGAATCTGACACAATTGGGCAAAATATTCAAATTTCAGCAAGCATTGAAGGAGATTTTTCAAATATAAGTTCTAAAAATGCTAATTATTTAATACAAAAAAACAGAGATAATGAAAATTTTGTGATTCTCGATGTGCGGACGCCAGAAGAATTTTCTGAAGGACATATTGAAAATGCAATCAATATTGATTATTATTCGGAAAAATTTGAAGAGGAAATTCAAAAACTTGATAAAAATAAGAGATATTTTTGTTATTGCAAAAAGGGCGGCCGAAGCGGAAAATCTTTGAAAATTATGAATAAATTCGGATTTAAATTTGCTTTATACAATCTGGAAGAGGGAATTATTGGATGGGAAAAATCTGGGTTTCCAATTATCAAAAAATGAGTAAAAAAATTTTAATTGAAGAGATCGGCGAGATTCGCAAGATTGTAAAACAGAATAAACAGCGTAACAAATCAATCGGTTTTGTTCCAACAATGGGATTTTTGCATCAAGGTCATATCAGTTTGATAAGAGCAGCAAGAGCAGAAAATCAGATTGTAATTGTCAGCATCTTTGTGAATCCTGCTCAATTTTCACCAGACGAAGATTTCGAAGAATATCCAAGAAATTTGGAACGAGATATTTCAATTTGCAAAGATGAAAAAGTCGATTTGATATTCAATCCAAAATCTGAAGAAATATATCCAAAAGAGTTTGAGACAAAGGTTTCTGTCTCCGAATTGAAAAAGCCACTTTGCGGAATTTCGCGACCAAATTTTTTTGATGGAATTACAATTGTTGTCGCAAAACTTTTTAACATTATTGAACCTAATAATGTTTATTTTGGGCAAAAAGATGCACAACAAGCACTGATTGTGAAAAGAATGATTGAGGATTTGAATTTTCCAACAAGAATGCACATCCTTCCAATTGTTCGTGAAAGAGATGGATTGGCAATGAGTTCGCGAAATAAATATCTTTCTGATAATGAACGAAAATCCGCATTATCTCTGTATAAATCTTTGCAAATGGCAAAAAAAATGATTGAAAATGGCGAAAAAAATTCTAATATAATAAAATCAAAAATAAGAAAATTTATCAAGAATATGCCTTTCACAAAAATTGATTATATTGAAATTGTTGATTATGAAAAATTGCAATCTGTGCAAGAAATTCGCTCAAATACACTTGTCGCACTTGCAGTTTGGGTTGGAAAAACACGATTGATTGATAATGTTTTGGTGTAACATTTGTGAAAAGTGCAAAAGGAAAGGAAAAATAATTTTGACTTTTGACTTTTCCAATTTTCCGTTTGCAATTTTTTAAAAGGAGACGCTATGTGTGGAATAGTTGGTTATGTCGGCGAAAAACAAGTGCTACCAATAATTATTGAAGGAATAAAAAGATTGGAATATCGCGGTTACGATTCTTCGGGATTTTCGGTAATTAACGATAAAAAGGAACTTCTCATTCACAAAAATCAGGGCAAGATAGTCGAACTTGAAAGATCAATTCCTGAGGATAAAAATTTTGTTGCAACTATTGGAATTGCGCACACAAGATGGGCAACTCACGGCAAAGCGACGACTACAAATGCGCATCCACATTTTGGACAGAACGAAATTATTAGTTTGGTTCACAATGGTATCATAGAAAATTATCAACAGTTGCGGGAAAAATTGGAAAAAGAGAATCACATCTTCCAAAGCGATACTGATACTGAGGTTCTGGCTCACCTTATCGAAAAATTTTATCTTGAAACAGGCAACTTCCATAAAGCTGTCAGAGAAGCATTGTGCCTTGTGGAAGGAACTTACGGAATTGCAGTTATGTGCAAAGATGAACCTGAAAAACTTATCGCTGCTAAGCGCGGAAGTCCACTTATTGTCGGAATTGGCGAGAATGAAAATTTTATCGCGTCAGACGTAGCAGCTCTCGTCGTTCACACAAAAAATGTAATTTATCTTCAGGAAGATGAAACCATCGAAATTACTAAAAATAATTTCACCATAAAAACCCTTTCAAATACTGAAAGGGAAAGGGAAATTCGCAAAATCGATTGGGATATTTCTGCTGTCGATAAAGGTGATTTCGATTATTATATGTTGAAAGAGATATTTGAGCAGCCGACTTCAATTTCCAATGCATTTCGCGGAAGAATAATAGAAAGTTCAAATACTGCGCGTCTTGGCGGAATTCGAATTTCTCCCGAAGAATTGATGAAAATAAAACAGATTTTTATCATAGCTTGCGGAACATCTTGGCACGCCGGAATTGTCGGAGAATATCTTATTGAAGACCTTGCTAAAATTCCTGTTGAAGTCGAATACGCGTCAGAATTTCGCTATCGAAATTCAGTAATTCCACCAAATAGCTTAGTAATTGTTATCAGCCAATCTGGCGAAACTGCGGACACATTAGCTGCCTTGCGAGAAGCAAAATCAAAAGGTGCAAAAGTGATGGGAATCACAAATGTCGTTGGTAGTTCAATCGCGCGTGAGACAGATTTTGGCTCGTATACTCATGCAGGATTAGAAATCGGAGTGGCTTCCACAAAAGCATTTACCTCGCAAGTCATCGTACTATTTTTGTTCGCATTTTATCTCGGAAGAATGAGAAATATCTCGCCAGAAAATGGCGCAAAATTCATCAAAGAATTGTATCAAATTCCGAAAAGAGTCCAAGCCATATTAGATATAAACGATGAGATTAAAGAAATTGCCAAGAAATATAAGGATGTTGAAAATTGTCTTTATCTCGGAAGGGATTATAATTTTCCGGTTGCACTGGAAGGCGCATTGAAATTGAAAGAAATTTCATATATTCATGCAGAAGGATATCCCGCAGCAGAGATGAAACACGGACCAATTGCACTCATTGATGAAAATATGCCAGTTATTTTTATCGCCCCAAAAGATTTTGTCTACACAAAAATTATCAATAGTATTGAAGAGGTAAAAGCCCGAAAAGGTCGCGTCATTGTAATCACAAATAACGGTAAAGACGGAATTGAAAAATTGGCTGATGATATTATTTATATTCCGCAAACCATTCCTCAATTGATGCCGATATTGAGCGTGATTCCACTCCAACTTTTCGCATTTCATATCGCAGTTTTGCGAGGTTGTGATGTTGACCAACCACGAAATTTGGCAAAAAGTGTGACTGTCGAATAATTGCAATGTCATCAAGAATTGAAAAGTGCAATGCCTTCGCTTTACGAATAACAAATTACAGCAATACAAGTCAGATTATAAATTTTTTCTCAGATAAATTTGGACATATTGATGTAATTGCCAAAGGAAGCAGAAGTTCCAAAAGCAAGCAACAAGGTCTTTTACAGCCGATGAGCAATTACGAAATTATAATCTACAAAAAGGAAAATTCGCTATCGCTCCTCAAAGAAATTTCGCTAATTGAAAGTAATTTAGAATTGTTCACTGAATTAGAAAAATCTGCTGCAACTTACGCAGCTGGCGAGATTTATCTACAACTTATGTTTGAAAAAAATGATTATGAAAAATTTTATAATCTGTTGCAAAAATATTTATCTTATCTGAAAAAAATCAGACAAAATCATATTCTGATTTTTTGGCGATTTTTATTACGAGTACTAATTTTTCTTGGCTTTCCGATGAATCTTGAAAAATGTGCTATTTGCGATGAAACAAATCATAAAAAAATCTATGGAATTTCCTTCTCAAAAAATGGTTTAATTTGTAAAAATTGCATTCAAAAAAATGGTTCTTCAAACAAATTCAAATGTACCAAATCTGGACTTGAAATTCTATTTTCTCTTAAAAATATTTCTGCAAAAATTGATTCAATAAAAATTTCAAAATCCGCAAAGAAAGAGATTAACGAGATTTTCAAAACTTATCTGACATATCATTTTCACAAAAATATCTATTTAAAAAGTTTCGATATTTTGTAATTCGTGATTAAATTTTTCCAAAAATATCTCTTTCAAAATGACGCGATAAGAGGGAAAATAATTTTTTTTGTAAACTTCTGAATGTGAAATATGTGGAAAATTTTTTCTCTCTAATTTTTCAATAACACTTATCCAATTTGAGGGTTGAAAAAGTTTCAAATTGTTTTTTTTAAACAAAATTTTTATCTCTTCCAAAACAATTTTTAATTGAATTTTTTCGGATTGAATGTTTTCTGCCGTTTTTTGCATTACGGAAAATAGTTTTTCAATATCATCAATTTGCTTTCTAAAAATATTTAAATTTACCCGAACTAAATTATTTCTCAATCCGATATTCACAAAAAGATTTTTCTCGTTTCCGATGCAATTTTCCATCTCATTTTTCAAATAATAAAATGCAATTTCTTCATTCTGCAAAATGTGTTTTGGTCCCATCACAGATTGATAAATCAATTTATATAAATCCTGAATTTGCATTTTAGGATAAAGTTGAAAATGAGAGTTTATCAGATTTTTCAGTCCAGATTTCATAACGATATTTTTTTTCAAATTCGATTCAGATTTTGTGTTTTGCTATTTCAATTTTTTATTTATTTTTCAATAATTCTCTCGCTTCATCTTGAAGAATGATATCGCTATCGCTTTTTGTGGGTTTTGCGATGGCTTGGTGAAACACATTTTCGGCAGATTGTTTATCATCCAATTTTTCAAATGTTTTCCCCAGCCAGACATAATTGCGAATATCATCTGGATCGAGTTCAATCGCTTTTTGAAAATAATCTCGCGCGTCCTCAAAACTGGCTTTTGGCGGCGTCTCATAAATGATTCCCGCAATAGTTCGTTCAACCCAACTTAAATCGGCAAGTTTGAAATGCCATTGTCCCATAACATGATAATTTCCGTCATCGCCTGGATCAATCTCTATTGCTTTCAAAGTATGCTCACGAACTTGATACGAATTGATGATTTTCTGTTTGGTTCCTTCAATTTCACCTTTGCGACCGATAAGAATTCCGAACCATTTATGCGATTCAGCGCGATAAGAATCCATTTCCAAAGCCATCTCCGCATAATCAAATCCTGCATAAATATTATCTGACTTTACATTTTCATCAGTTGTATTATCAGACAGATTGAAATGAACTCGAGCAAGTCGCCAGATTATTTCAAAGTCATTTGGCGCAATCGTTTCTGCTTTTTTGAGGATTTCGAATTCCTCTTCATATTGCTTTGCATCATAAATTTCATCTGCTACATTCAATAAACTATCCAAATTTTGAGCGAACAAACTTGTGCAGATTGCGATGATAGAAAGCAATAGAATGATTTTTGTTGTTTTCATTTTATCTTCCTTTCAGTTTTTTATTAGAAAATACCCTTTTGAAAAAAATTATTTATCTGCGATATTTTAGAATTTCTTGCATCTTCAAATTTGCCGAAGAATAGGACTTTTCCGTCATCGAGAAAGACCACGCGGTCGGCAATTCGATGAATGCTTGCCAGTTCGTGAGTTATGACCACAACCGTCATATTCAGTTGGACATTCAATTTTTTTATCAAACCATCAATTGCGGCAGATGTAACTGGGTCGAGTCCGGCGGTTGGCTCATCGCAGAAAAGCAGAACTGGGTCAAGGGCAATTGCTCGTGCAAGTGCAGCTCTCTTGCGCATTCCGCCAGAAAGTTGAGAAGGAGACATATCAATCGCTTCATCCAAGTCCACAAGATGTAACTTGGTTCGCACAAGTCGCTGAACTATCTCTTCCGATAAATCTGTGTGCTGACGAATAGGAATTGCAACATTTTCACGAATAGAAAGAGAATTCAGTAATGCTCCATTTTGGAAAAGTACACCCATTTTTTTTAGCGTGTTATCAAATTCGCCTTCATCCATCCCGATGATTTCCTGCTCAAAAATTTTGATTGAGCCAGAAACAGGCAAATGAAGCCCAATAATATGTTTGAGCAAAGTTGTTTTTCCACAACCGCTTCCGCCGAGTATCACAAGAACTTCATTTTCGCGAACATCTATTGAGACATCTTTCAGAATTTGCTTTTCGCCAAATTCTGTGTTCAAATTGTTGATTTCAATTACTTTTTTCATAATTTTGATTTAATAAAAAATCAGCCCTAAAATTGAATCTGCAACAATTACCATAAATATTGAAGCGACTACTGCTGAAGTTGTAGCTTTGCCAACTCCTTCTGCTCCGCCCTTTGCGCGGAAGCCGAAGAAAATTCCAACGAGCAAAATCAGCCAAGCGAAGACAAAACTTTTTATCAAACTTGTGACGATATCTCGGATAGCTATAATGTTTGCAACTTCATTTATAAACGCCGTTGGACTAAGTTTCAGATATGTAATTCCGATAAGAAATCCGCCAGAAATTCCAACAACGATTGAGAAGATATTTAGAAGTGGAGTGCAAAGTGTGATTGCATATAGTTTTGGAAGAACCACATATTTAATTGGATTTAAAGCCATTGTTTTGAGTGCATCAATCTCTTCGGAAATTTTCATTGTAGCAATTTCAGAGGCGATTGCCGAGCCGCTTCTTCCTGCGAGAATTATTGCAGTCATAATTGGCGCCATTTCGCGCGTCATCGCAATTGCAATCAGGTCTGCCACAAATATATTTGCACCAACCTGCCTAAGTTGTTCCGCAGATTGTAATGCGAGAATAAATCCGATAAGAAATGAAACCAGAGCGATTATTGGAAGCGCATTTACGCCAATCAGAATGCTTTGCGATATAAATTCACCTTTCCGTTGACCCTTTTTGGAAAAAATTCCTACTATTGCCCAATAAAATGTATCTGCTGTAATCAAAAAAAACTGTTTAAAGTCGTTCAAAAATTGAATCAACCAGCCACCTAATTTCTCAAGAAATCTTGGCGGTTCATAAAGTTCTGATTGCTTAATTTTTACTGATGAGAATGTCAAAATCGACACTTCTATCTCTTTTGATACATTGACAATTTGTGGAGAAAATTTTTCAAATTTTAAACGCAATGCATCAAGAAAAGCCACGCCTGCACTATCAATGCTTGAAATATTTGATAAATCTAAAAATTCTAATTCCGATACTTTAAGTTTAGTAAATTTTTCCTGCAAATTTGGAACTGTAAATTTTGTCAACTCGTTTTCAAGAAAGAGTATTTTGTTTTTATATTCCATCAAATTTTACAAAATTATCGCAGAAAATATGTTGCTCGCAGAAATAGAGTGTGGTCTTTTGAAACAAACTGTTCATCTTCAGTTAATTTTAACTTTAACTTATAATTGATTGAAATAAATTTGAACAATCTCAGATTAAAAATATTTTCCCATTCCATTGTGATTGATTCATCTTTTTCAAATGGAAAAAGAAAATCTGCATCTAATGTATAAGTGAGATTAAAAGGTAGTTGAAAAGTTCCGATGAGGGAAACTTCTGTTCCTTTTGTATATATTGATTCTTCTTCTAAATAAATTTTATAATCATATTCATCCGGTTTATCATATTTATATACATCATTATTGAAAACCTGTTGCAGTCCAAATCCTGCACGGAGATTTAAATTTGCTTTTGCATAGTTTAGAATTCTATAATTAATTCCCAGCCCCTCTTTGAGAGTTAGGGGAAAAAATGATTTTTTCACTTGTATTTCATCAACAAGCTTTGTCGTATCAGAATTAACAAGATTGCCTTCAATATCAATTTTTTTATATTTAGTGGTGTCATCGTCAAGGTATTCATTTTCAGGAAACAGATGGGAATTCAAATCAACGCGAGTGTAGATGCCTAAATCTTTGATAAAATAATAGATTAAAGTATTTTTTAGGTCAAAATCATCTGAAGAGATTTTCATATCGCCAAAAAAATCATCAGCTTCCTTTGTGATGCCGACTTCAACGAGATTTTTCAAAGTATAATGAAATGGAAATTCATCATAAATCAATTTGTTGTCAAATTGAGAATTCAATGTTAATGTGGTCTGATAATCACCTTCTTCGGATTCTTTGTTACTGCTGAAATTAACATTTCCATGAATTGCACTTGAGAATTTTAATTTCTGTTCCGAAGCCAGCAATTCTTCCTCTTCCAAAACTCCAGCGCCAACGAGATTTGTTGGATTGCCATCATCGCCAGTTCCGACAACAAGCATTATTTCTTGATATTCTCCCTTCTCAACATAAACAGTTGTAAAATCCTGATAAGTGTTAAACGGCTCGTTATTAATTGTGATTTTATATCTTCCAGGTTCTAAAATCCAAATTTTTTGATGCTCACCAACCCCCTCTTCTTTTGTAAATTCTGTTCCGTAACTTGCCCCTGTTTTTCCTTGAAAGAGTTCATATTGCATTTTGACAAAATTTCTATTTTCATCAATGATATCAACAGTAAGGCAACCCCAATCTGGCTCGACAATTTTTTTGTATCTTGGAACAATTTCAATATTTCCTTTATTCATTTTTTGAGATTCGCTGCCAGAACCATATTTTATCGAATATTCACCAGCAGACAATGGAATTGCTTCACCCATTTTACCAGATACCTCTTCGCCAAGCTTATCATAAATTTTGTAATATGGCTCATCGCCTGTTCTGGTAATTGCTGGAAGAAGCAGTAATCCCATTCCAGAAATTTCTTCTTGCTTTTCAATTTCAACAAGTGAAATATCCGAAATTTTTGCTTTATCTTTAGTAATTTCTTCAGGTTTGATTCCCTCAAAATGATTCAGAATTTTTTGTATAAAATTATCGGTTTCAGTAAGAAGTATGTCGTTGATTGTTTGAACAAATGTCTCTACATTTTCATCAAGCAATTTTTTTTCTCTATCAACAGAATGCCGAACCAACAGCGTACCTTCATCACTTTCACTAAAAGAGAAAGAGATATTCAAGCGTGCCTGCATAAGATATTCACTTTTAAAAAGTTCAATATTATTTATTTTTGAAGATATCACATATTTTGGATGTTCGTCCAAAAATTCCCTCTGAACTCGCGTGAATAAATTATACCGGTTCAATCGTTTTGTTATCAGATTTGGAATTATATTTTGAAGTTTAACTGCCCAAATATCATTATCAGAATATGTGATTTTCGGACCGAAATGTCTGACCACAATCTGCTTTCTACTGTAAGTTCTCGGAATATCTGTATCTTGCACGAGAACGGAGCAATCGATTGGTTCGTCTTGTTTCATTTTTTTATCTTCCGAATGTTGATAATACTCCAAAATGTAATAATTTCTCGGAATAAATTCTCTTGCAACGCATCCGATAAGGAACAGAATAATTAAAATTAATAAAGTATATTTTTTCATAATTTTTCCTTTTTATTTCTTTGTTGGTCTTAAAAGAATTGATGGGTCTTCGCTAATATCTCGCGAAAATTCATTTAGATAATCTACTGTTTCTTTCAAAATTTCTAAAGTTTCAAGAATGTCCGACCGACTTTTCAATACCGTGCGGTCAATGTGTAGAAATGCATCATTTGCTTGTTTAATGGCATCATTGAGTTCTTCGATAGTTGTGGAAATATCTACTTTAGCGAGCTTAGAAGAAAATTCTTCGGAATTTGCCAATAAGTTTTGCAATTCTTCAGAATGAAGTATTGTATTTAGCTTCTCGACGGCTTCGGAAGCCGATTTTGTAAACTGAATTGCGTAAAATGATATGGAATCAAGATTGGAAAGAGTGCTTGTAATTGGTTCGCGATTTTCAGATAATAATATATTGATATTTGTGAGAATTTTTTCAACTTTTCTTTGATTGGCTTCTTTTGTAATTTCGGCAAGATTATTCAGAACGACTTCCAATTTTTCGCTGATTATTTCTGCCTTTCCGGTAATTTCCTCAAAAACTGATGGTCCAGATTCTATGAAAGAATTTGGTTTGAGAGTTTCTGCTTCTGTAGTTCCGCCGACTAATTCTATCAATTTCAGACCAGTAATTCCAACTGCTGAAATGACAGCTTTCACATCGGATTTTATTGGAGTTTTTTCTTTCACGCTGATTTTGACAATAACCCGAGTAATATCTTCCGTATCGACTTTGAGTTCTTCGATTCTTCCAACACGAATTCCGTGATATTTTACAGCACTTCCAATATCTAATCCGCTGACAGAGACATCTTTGTAAGCGATATAATAAATATCTCTTTTCTCCAAAAATTTACTTCCGATTACCAAACTCAATAGTATCAAAAGTAGCGCAACTGCAACAAAAACAAAAATTCCCAATCTAATTTTCTGCGATTTTGTAATCATAAATTCTCCAAAAATATTTTTAAATTATTTATTTTTTCTGTCAACTTTTTTAAAATTTACCAAACAAATACAATTCCGCTATTCGGAAAAACCCAATCTTTTTTATGCGAATTTATTGTAATTTTTCCATTTTTCTCTTCAGAATTTGGAAATTTCTCTTTCCCAACAATAAATGAAATTGCCTCAACATTCTTTATTTCTGTCTCGGAAAAATCAAATGCAACCGAAATTCCTTTTGTCAATTCAGAAAAATAAACGCCTAATTGGTGCTTCGATTTTGGATAATAAGTCGTTGTATCAATCGTGAATTGCACCTCATTTCCAAGAAGATTTTTGAGTTTTGGATGAGAACATTCAATCTCGAAATTTGTTGTGTTATTCGCTTTGACAAAGCAAGTTAGCAAAATATCATTTACCATAATTTTATCGATTTTGAAAGAATTTTTCAAGTCAATTTTGTTATCAAGAAGCCAACGATATTCTACATTTTCAGATTGAAAATACTGCTCAAGATTTTTTAAACTATTTGCACAAACAATCTTAAAATTATCTCTTGTCAGAATTTTGTGATACGACAATTTCGTTTTTGCAAGAAAAAATTGCTCGGATATTTTTATATCATTTTTAATTTCAAAGAATTTTATAGAGTGAACAAAATTTGTTTTCCAGCCAATTTTCTTATCGTAAGTTGAAAATAAATTTTCCAAAATTTTTTGATGGATTATGCTTCCAATTTCCTTGCTGTTAAGTCGTTGATTTAGCGATGTTTGAATTATTTTTTCCAATTTCGTATCTGAGAAATCCTTTGCGATAAAGGTTCTTCTGGAAATTGGCTCGATCATCTCATTTTTCTTTTCTCTCACAAAAATTCTCTGAGCTCGTCTTCCAAAATTGCAAACGGTTTCATAAGACAATCCTTTGTAAAGTCGTGAAATCTCTTCAGCGGAGATTGAATTAGCACCTTCGTTTCCGAGCAAAATTACTTCATCGCCGACCTTTGCATTTTTGACATTTGAGATATCGACAATAATCATATCCATCGTAACTCTTCCGAGAATTGGACATTTTTCGCCATTGATTATCACTTTTCCGATATTTGAAAGCAAAAAATTATATCCATCTCCATATCCGATTGGAAGAATTGCGGCACGCATTGGTTTTGCCGTCACAAAAGTTTTCTGATAACTTATTCCAAAATCTGCTGGAAATTCTTTTATCAAACCGATTTTGGACTTAAATGTCATAACCGGTCGCAGTTGTATTTTTGATTTCAATAATTCATCTGTATAAATTCCGAATGACATCAGCCCAAGCCGAACCATATCGTATTGCAATTCAGGAAAATTTATAGTTGCAGCGCTATTTGAAATATGAACTATTTCAGGTTGAATTCCTTTTGATTTCAAGTTTTTAAGCAATATTTCAAATCGTTTGTTCTGGACTTGTGAAAAATCATTTTTTTCGATTTCGCTCATTGAAAAATGTGAAAATACGCCTTCAATTTTGATATTTTTCAATTTCTGAAATTCAGAAATAACTTCATCTGTTTTGTTCCAAAAAAATCCTGCGCGTCCCATTCCTGTATCGAAATTTATATGAACTTTTTTGATTTTTTTTCTAATTTTTGCAAATTCATTTAGCTCTTTTGCAAACTGAAAAGTTGAAATCGACGGCGTTAAATTGTATTCAAAAATATCTTCAATTTCAGAAGGAAAAGATGGACTCAATATCAAAATTCTGCTTTCAATTCCTTCCAATCTCAGCAGAATTCCTTCGTCAGAATTTGCGATTCCAAACCAATTAATTCCAAGTTTTTCAGCTTCATCTGAAATTACCGCAGAACCATGCCCATACGCATCGGCTTTCACAATTTGCATTATTTCAACTTTAGGTTTCAGAAATTTTTGTATCTGATGAATATTGTATCGATAATTATCAAGATTGATAACTGTCCAGCTGCGAAATTGATTGTTTTTCATTTGCATATTTTTCTTGAAAAATACTTAAAAATTTTAGTCAAGAAAAAAAGTAACTTAAAAAGTTTGACAAAAAAAATTCATAATTCTTTTTCGAAATATGTTTACAGGAATAATATCTCATTTAGGAAAATTAACGCAACTCAAACGAAACGGCAGAAAAATCTATTTGTCAATTTCTGAACCTGAATTACAAAATTTGCTGAAAGAATCGGACAGCATCGCTTGTAATGGTGCCTGTTTGACTGTAATCGGAAAAAACAAAAATTCATTTACTTTAGAAGTAACTTCCGAGACACTTGAACGGACAAATTTGAAAAAATTAAAGATTCAGGACAAAATAAATTTAGAACTTCCAATGTCGCCAAACAGCAGATTTGACGGGCATTTAGTTCAAGGACATATTGATTCCACAGGAAAATTGCGTTCAAAAAAAATCATCAAAGGGAATGCGATTTTAGAAATTTCTTTTCACGAAAAGTATAAAAATCAAATTGTCGAAAAAGGTTCTATCGCTGTTAATGGTATCAGTTTAACTGTAACGAAAGTCAGAGCACGCAGTTTTTTTGTGAACATTATCTCTTATACAATGGAAAATACAAATCTGAAATATGCAAAAATCGGCGATGAACTCAATCTTGAATTTGATATAATCGGGAAATATGTTGAAAATTATTTAAAACAAAGCAAAAGAGATGTGCGTCTTCTGGATTTGATTTAATCATAGTTAACACAGATGAATACAGAGTAAATTAAAAATATAAAATAAAAAACATAAGATTAAAAATGTAAAATTAAAATATAATACCAATTAGTTCATAATATGAGAAATAAAAAGTTTAGACAAAATAAACGCTGCGTTCTCTGTGGTTTAATCCTTCTTTGCGGTTTGGTTTTATCCTGTGGAAACAAAAAACCTCCGACTGGCGGACCAAAAGATACGACTTCTCCAGAAATTATCGATATTGAGCCGAGTAATTCTTCAAAAAAATTTTCGGGAAATGAAATTGAAATTCTCTTTTCAGAACCGATAAACCCGAATTCTTTTGCCGATGCATTCACGATTTATCCTAATATTTTAGAAAAAAAATTTTCTTGGAACAATAAAAAAGTTAAAATTATCTTCAACGAAAATCTAATTCCGCAGCAAACTTATCATATTACGATTGATAATCATTGCGAAGATTTGCGACATAATCATTTGGAAAATATTTTTCATTCCTCATTTTCAACTGGAAATTTCATTGAGAAAAATACACTTTTTGTAAATATTTTTCTTGAAAACAATTTCTCAAAAAAAGATGCTGAAATTCTAATTTCACTCTTCACAAAAAATGATACGACTCTTGTCGCAAAAACGAATTCTCAAAAAAATGAAAAGTTTGAAATTCCCAATTTAGCTGAAGGCGAATATCTGATTTCCGCTTTTCAAGATATTGATAAAAATTTGGAATTTGATGAGCAAACTGAACCATTTTCTGAGAAAATATTCAATCTAAGTTCTGAAAAAATTTTTATCGAACTTCATCTTACATTGATGGATACAACAAAACCGAAATTCAAAAAGATCTCTTCTAAAAGCAGGCAGCATCTTATTTTAGAATTTTCTGAGAAAATAAAACAGATTGAAAATTGTAAAATTTATAATTCCGAAAATCCAAAATATGAATTGAAAATTATCGAAACGATGCTTATTGAAAATGAGTTGAATATCATTACTTCAATTCCAGATTCCGGAACTTACAAACTTTTTGTGTATAAATTTGAAGACCAGAAAGGAAACATTACTCAAGTGGATTCTCTGAAATTCAGACCTATTTTGAATGCTGACACAACTTCGTTAAATATCAAAAATTATTCTCCCGAAGATGGGACAACAGTTGATAATCTCCATCCAAATTTTTATATCGAATTTAATAAAATGATTCCTGTTGAAAATGTTAATGTGGATTTGCGCAATTGTGAAAATGATGCTTTTATAAAAGTTGATATCAGAAAAATTGGTGGAAATAAATTTGAAATAACTCCCCAAAAATCTTTATCAAATTATGTTCCGTATAAATTAGTAATTTGCAATGATTGTGCGGATTACGAAGGAAATAAATTAAACGAAAAAATAGAAATTAATATTTTGCCAATAATCGTGAAATAGATGAATTTATTGCATTAACTCGCGAAATAAGCGAATTTTTTTAAAGTTCGTAAAATTCCGTTTTTCTATCGGTCAAAACATTATTTTTTTCAGTAACAAATTTATCTCTTGCGTTTTCTGGATTTATTTCTACTATTTTTAGAATTTCTTCATTTGCATTTGCTTGAGCTAAAATTTCACCTTTGGGCGATATGATTTGGCTCATTCCAGAAAATGTAAGCTCCTCGTCAGCATTTGATTCTGTGCCAGTTCTATTTGCGGTAATAGTAAAAACCTGATTTTCAATTGAGCGAGTTATCATTGCTTTCTGGCAGAATGGCAGCACAAGATTTGACGAGTGACAAATAATATCGGCGCCTTTCAAGGCAAGCGTGCGTGCCGCTTCTGGAAAAATCCAATCAAAACATATCATCAATCCAACTTTTGCTCCGCGAAATTCAAAGACATTAAATCCGAGATTGCCGGGCTTGTAAAGTCCTTTCTCTTCGTAAAATAGATGTGTTTTTCGATAAATTTCTATCTTCCCTTCGGGATAAACAAGCATTTGAGAATTGTAGAAATTTTTATTTTCTTTTTCCAAAAATCCTACGATAATTCCGCAATTCTCTTTTGTAGAAATATCTCTGAAAAAATCTGCAATTCTGCCACTTTTTCCAGGAACAGCAAGTGGTTCCATCTCATTTTGGTTTGCGAATAAATACCCGCTGGTAGCGAGTTCTGGCAGGACAACAAGGTCAGCTTTGCATCCTTTTAGCATTGATGATATTTTTTCCAAATTATGTTTCTCGTGAAACAATTTTGGCTGAAATTGTAAAAATCCTACTTTGAGTTTGCTCATTTTCTTATCCGCTAATATCCATTGTTTTAATCAAAATTGACGGCGAACCAATTGAGTTCATATTGAATTTTAAATTATTCCCAATCGCAATGATATTTTGAAGAAGTTGAAAAAAATTTCCTGAAATCGTGAAATTATGAACAGGATATTTTCTTTCACCATTTTCGTAATAGAATCCTTCTGCTCCGATAGAGAAATCGCCAGAAATCGAATTGCAGCCGCTATGCAAACCAGAAAGTGAAACAATTTCCACACATTTTGGATAGAATTTATACAAATCTTTTTCTGAAGAAGTTCCATTTTTTATGAAAAAATTTGATGGAGATATCGTTACGGTGCTTTTATATGAACGGCCCGCATTTCCTGTGGATTTGGTTTTATCCTTCTTCGCAGTAATGCTGTTATGGAGATAAGATTGAAGCGTTCCATTCGAGATTATTTCTGTCGTTTGAGATGGGTAACCTTCGTCGTCAAAGGGTCTTGTGGAAAAACCGTTTTTAAGCAATGCGTCATCTGAGATTGAAACAATGTCGTTTGCAATTTTGCTTTTTAATTTTCCTTTTAGGAGAGAAAGTCCGTCTTGAACCGCTTTTGCGGAAAAGATATTTGAAAATGTTGAGAGAATGTCGGCTCCCATTTCATTATTAAAAATTACAGGATATTTTCCAGATTTAATCTCTTGTGCTCCAAGAAGTTCCAAAGCTTTTTTGGCGCTTTCTTCCCCAATTTCTTTTGAATTAATTTTGCTAAAATCATCGGAAATTTTGTAGAAATATCCAGATTTTGTCTCTTTCCCGCCTTGTGCCAAACACATCGCATATCCATAAGCAGCGTTTCCAACATACTCTTTTTGTAATCCTTTTGAATTCGCAATTTTCGTAAACATTTTGTCGTTTCCAATTGAATTGTATGGAACATTTACAACTTTTTTATCAAAATTATGAGCGCTTTTTTCCATCAGTTTTACTTTTTCGATTTTTTCTTTAACATTAACTTTTTCAATTTCAGGATGAAATATTTCCAATTTTTTTTCTATATCAGGATAATTTTCGAATTCAATAATATCGTCAGTTTCGATGTATTCTGCATTCTCTTTTGCTTTTACCATCGTAGTTTCCAACGATTGTTTGTCTAATTTTTCCGTATATGCATATCCTGCAGAATTGCCGATTACAACTCTGATTCCGAGTCCAATTGAATCTGCATATTTGAAACTTTCGACTTTTTGCCTGAAACTTTTTACTGAGAAGGAATTTTCTTGAGTTAAAAATACATCAAATTTTTGAATATTTTTTTTCTTTGCGATATCGAATATTTGTTCAAATTCTTTATCAAACATTATTTCTCCTTTCTGCCGCCGACGATTATCTCATCGACTTTTATGGAAGGTTGTCCTACGCAGGCTGGCACAGCACCGCTTACAGAACCGCACATTCCTTCTGAATATTTCAAATCTGTGCTGACCATACTTATTTTATGTAAAATTTTTGCACCATTTCCAATCAGAGTAGCGCCACGAACAGGTTTAGTGATTTTTCCATTTTTGATTAGATATCCTTCTGAAATCGCAAAATTGAAATCTCCAGTTCCTGGCAGGACAGAACCTCCGCCCATTTTTTTTGCGTAAATTCCAAAATCAATAGATGCAATCATATCTTCAAATTTGTCATTTCCCGGAGCGATGTAAGTGTTTCGCATTCTGGAAGTTGGAGCAAATTTATAAGATTGCCTTCTTCCGCTTCCTGTAGATTCCATTCCGATTTTTTTTCCACCCAATTTGTCAATCATAAAGGATTTTAGAATTCCATTTTTTATCAATATCGTTCTTTGCGTGGGATTTCCTTCATCGTCAATAGTTGTGGAACCCCACAAATTTGGGACTGTGCCGTCGTCAATTGCAGTTACACATTTATTTGCAATTTGTTTGTTCATTTTATCTGCGAAAACCGAAGCACCTTTTGCTACGCCTGTGGTCTCCAAAGAGTGTCCGCACGCTTCGTGGAAAATAACTCCGCCAAATCCATTTCCGATGATGACAGGAAATTTTCCGCTTGGTGCATAATCTGCCAAAAGCATTTTCTTTGCTTGTTCTGCAACTTTTTCTCCAAGTTTTTGTGGATTGATGCTTTTGAAAAATTCATATCCTTTGAATGCTCCTGGGCCATCTCCGCCTGTCTGCATCTCGCCATTTTTGCTCGCAATTGAATACGCTGCAATTCTGGCATAAATTCTTTCGTCGCTTTTGAAAACGCCTTCGCTATTTGCGATTTGGACTTTTTGCACTTTCTCTAAATAGTTGACATTTACTTGAGAAATGAGTTCAGAATACCTTCGAGCGGAATTATCAATTTTTCTCATAAAATCGATTTTTTCACTTTTTGAAATTTCGTCAAAAGGAATTTTAATTTTATGCGGTGAAATGACTTTTTCGCTCATTAAATCAATTTTCAGAATTTCATTTTTCCCAGCATCCGCTTTACTTACGGCATCTGCGGCGGCA
This sequence comes from Candidatus Cloacimonadota bacterium, assembly GCA_014382495.1. GTDB lineage: Bacteria > Cloacimonadota > Cloacimonadia > JGIOTU-2 > JGIOTU-2 > JACNJR01. Next base: position 18,585 of record JACNJR010000039.1, read on the forward strand.
AGAAGAGATTTTTCAGAAAGATTATTCGTGAAAGCGTAAATTGCTTTCGTGCCGTAAAATACTCTAATTCCAGCACCAAAATCATTTCCTTCGATTGAGTTTTTGATTTTCCTGTCCAACAATTGAATCTTCGATTCGAATGTGTCTTCCACAAAAACTTCTGCGAAATCGGCTCCATTCGATAATGCCTTTAACAGCACTTTTTCTAACAACATTTTTTTTATCATTTATCCTCCAATTTAATTACAGGTTAAAGTTCATATTAAGTATGTCAAGAAAAAAAATTTTGACAATTATTATTGAATATCTGAATTTAGGTTTTTTGGAGAAAGCAATGTATAAATTAAATATTTTCAGCAATTTCAGTGCGGCTCACAAACTCATCGACTATGAAGGTGATTGTGCCAATCTTCACGGACATAATTGGAAAGTTAGATTAGAAATAATCTGCAAAAAAACTGACTCAATTGGCTTAACAATTGATTTCAAAATTTTGAAGAAAAAATTTAACAAGATTCTTGCTAAATTTGACCATAAAAATTTGAATGAATTAGAATATTTTAAGGATAAAAATCCCACTTCTGAAAATATTGCTAAACTGCTTTACAGAAAGGTTTTGGTAGATTTTTCTGATTCAAATTGTAAAGTAAATGAAATCGAAATTTGGGAATCAGAAAAGTATTCAATTATTTACAAACCAGATGAGAATAATTAATTCGGAATTTATTTGCAGTGCGTTTTTTTATCGGCAATTGGAGACATCTAATTTGGCTGAAATTGCTTTTATTGGAAAATCAAATGTCGGAAAATCATCTTTAATAAATACGCTTTTGAATAGAAAAAATCTTGCTCAAATAAGCAAAAAACCAGGAAAAACTCGTTCTATCAATCTTTATAAAATTGAATATTTTAATTCTGTAAAAAATAGGAATAATATGATTTTTGCTGACCTTCCCGGATATGGCTATGCAAAAGTTTCTGCTAATGAAAAAAGTTCTTGGAAAATACTTGTAGAAAGCTATTTACAGAATCGAACAAATCTTTGCGGAGTTGTAATTATCGTTGATATTAGACATTCGCTAAATGAAAAAGATGTCCAGGCAATAGAATTGATAAAATCTTACGAAAAACCATTTCTACTAATTGCTACAAAGTGTGATAAATTGAGCAAATCAAAAATCTCGCAATCTCTTAACTCGCTGAAACAAAGTTGTTTAGCAAATAAAAATGTTCAAATAATTAAATTCTCCTCCAAAAATTCTCTTGGCAAAAATGATGTAATTAATTGGATAAATGGAAGGATAAAATGTTAGAAAAAGTTAAAACCCCAAAAGATGTAAAAAATCTGAATTTTAATGAATTAAAAATTTTATGCGAAGATGTTCGCAAAAGGATGATTGATGTTGTTTCGCGCACCGGCGGGCATATAGCACCAAGTTTAGGAACTGTTGAATTGACAGTTTCTTTGCTCAAAGTTTTCGATCCTCTAAAAACCAGAATCGTTTGGGATGTTGGTCATCAATCGTACGCATACAAAATTTTGACTGACAGAAATGAGCGTTTCGAAACATTAAGACAATATGGTGGAATTAGCGGATTTAACAATATTTTTGAAAGCAAATATGACGCCTTTGGTGTTGGACATAGCAGCACTTCAATTTCCGCCGCCTTGGGTATTTACATCGGAAAAGAGCTTCAAAATATGACGGAAAAAGTTGTCGCCATAATCGGTGATGGTGCAATGTCCGCTGGCGAAGCTTTTGAAGGATTGAATAACATCGGCGGAATGAACAAAAATGTGATAATTATTCTGAATGATAACAAAATGTCAATCTCCAAAAATGTAGGCGCAATGCATCATTACCTGGCAAATATCCTAACCGGTAAGCGATATAACAAAATCAAAAAAGAAGTTTGGGATGCTGTCCAAAAATTCCCCGCATTTGTCAGAAACCGACTTGTAAAAAATGTCAGAAGATTAGAGGAAAGCATCTTAAATATGATTATTCCTAATAGCCTTTTCGAAGATTTGGGCTTCAAATACATCGGACCAATTGATGGGCATAATATACAGGTTTTAACCAAAATTTTATCAAACGTGAAAAAAAATGTGGAAGTCCCTTGCCTTGTGCACATTGTGACAAAAAAGGGCAAAGGTTTCAAATTTTCCGAAAAGGATGCGACAAAGTTTCATGGCATATCTCCATTTAATGACGAAACCGGCAAAAAAAAGGGTACAAGTTCCGCAAAATCTTATAGCCAAGTTTTCGGCAAAACTATGATGGATATTGTCAAAAAAGATGAAAAGGTTGTTGCAATAACTGCTGCGATGGCGCCAGGAACGGGTTTGGACAAATATGCAAAGAAATTTCCAGATAAATTTTTCGATGTCGGAATTGCCGAACAACATGCAGTAACTTTCGCTGCTGGACTAGCCATTGAGGGGATTAAACCATTTGTTGCGATTTACTCGACTTTTTTACAAAGAGCATATGACCAGATAATTCACGATGTTGCCTTGCAAAAACTGCCCGTAAGATTTGCTCTTGATAGAGGTGGTCTTGTCGGAGAAGATGGTCCTACGCATCACGGAGCTTTCGATTTGTCCTATTTGCGATGTATTCCAAATATGACAATTATGGCTCCGAAAGATGGAAATGAATTCGAAAAAATGTTAAAATTTATGCAAATATTCCAAGATGGTCCAATCGCAATCCGTTATCCTCGCGGAAATGTAGATAATTTCCCTGAACTTTCAGCGAATGAAATTACTTACGGAAAATCAGAATTGGTTTTTTCTGGCGAGAAAACAGCGATTATAACTATCGGTTCAACTTTCAAAATCGGTTATGAATTACACAAAATGCTGAAAAATAAAAGTAGTCAACCATTTTTGATAAATGCACGATTTGTCAAACCGATTGATTCTGAAATGCTGCAACTTCTGTCAGAGAAGAAAGTTGAAAAAATTATTACAATTGAAAATAATTCTAAAAAGGGTGGATTTGGTTCAGGAATTTTAGAAAAAGTAAATGAATTAGGTCTGAAATTTAATATTAAAATTTTTGGAATTCCCGACAATTTCATTACTTACGGCGAAACTGATAAATTATACAATTCCATTGGATTAAACGCGAAAGATATTTTCAACACTTTGACGAAAAAATGAATAAACATAATAGCACAATTGCTGCAATTTCAACACCGGCGGGAATCGGCGGAATTTCTATTGTTAGAATGAGCGGTTCAAAAAGTATCAGTATTTTATCTAAATCACTTAAATGCAAAACTTTACCAAAAAACTTCCGGACAAATTCCATTCATCATGGAAAATTTGTTGATTCGGGAAAAATCATCGATGATGTAATGGTTTCCGTGTTTATTTCACCAAACAGTTATACCGGCGAAGATATTGTCGAAATTAATTGTCATGGTGGAAATTTTGTAACTCACAGAATTTTACAAATATTGTTGAAAAATGGTGCGCAGATAGCAAAACCTGGAGAATTCACAAAACGAGCTTTTCTAAATGGAAAAATGGATCTTACTGAGGCAGAGGCAGTTATAGACCTGATTCATTCCAAAACGAAACATTCCCAAGAAGTAGCAATTTCTCAACTTGAAGGTAAACTTTATTCATCAATAAAAAAAATCTTGAATAAAATTACAACTTTGCGTACTGAAATCGAGCTAAATATTGATTTTTCAGAACAAGGATTGGAGAAAATCAACTTCAAAGAATTATTAGAAAAACTTAGGATTATCAAAAAAGAAATCGAATTGCTTGTGAATACCGGCAATGAAGGAATAATTTTAAATGAAGGTTATAGGGTTGTAATTGCTGGCGAATCGAATGCTGGCAAATCCAGCATTTTCAATAAGTTAGTGGAAAACGAACGATCAATTGTTACAGATATTCCCGGCACAACAAGAGATTATATTGAAGAAGATATTTCTCTTCAAGGATATTTGATAAAAGTGTTTGATACTGCTGGTTTGCGGAAAAGCAATAACAAAATTGAAAATGTTGGGATAGAAAAAAGTTTCAGCATAATTAATAAAGCACATTTACTTTTGTGGGTACACGATATAACTGCTAACATAAAAAGTTCGATGAAATCACAATTAAACGATAAAGATTTTATTGAAGTTTTTAACAAAATAGATCTTGTGAAAAATAAAACGATCTACAAAAACTCATCTATAGCTTATGTTTCAGCACTTACGGGGGAAGGTATTGACAAACTAAAAGCAAAAATTATAAGTAAAATAGATGTTAACAAATATGACATTTCGAATGGTTTGATTAGCAACTCAAGGCAACTTGCAGCTGCTACAAAAGGGTTAAAAGCACTCAAAAAAGCAATGAAAGCTACTCAAGAAAAAATAGGTTTAGAATTTATTGCGTTTGATTTAAGAACAGCAAGTAAAGCTTTAGAAGAAATTATCGGTAAAATCACAAGCGATGAAATTATTAATTCCATTTTTGATAAATTTTGTGTTGGAAAATAGTTTCACGTGAAACATTCTTAAAAAATGAATATAATTTATGATATAATTGTAGTTGGCGGCGGTCACGCTGGTTGCGAGGCTGCGGTTGCTGCTGCTAAACGCGGGGCAAATACACTTCTTTTTGTGATTAAACTCGAAACAATCGGGCGAATGTCTTGCAATCCAGCTGTTGGTGGACTTGCTAAGGGACATCTCGCGCGAGAAATAGACGCACTTGGTGGCGTTATCGGCCAATGTATCGATAAAACAGGAATTCATTTTCGAATGCTGAACAAGAGCAAAGGTCCAGCTGTTTGGGCACCGCGTGCTCAGGCAGATAGAATGAATTATCAGCTTGAAATGCGTTCGATTGTAGAACATCAAAATAATCTCGAAATCAAAGAAGCATTGGTTGAAGAATTGCTTATCAAAAATGGTGAAGTAAAAGGAGTAAAAACACAGTATCAGCAGAAGTATTTTAGCAAAATAGTAATTCTCGCGCCTGGAACTTTTTTGAGAGGGAAAATTCATATCGGTTTAAAAAAATATTCCTCGGGAAGAGCTGGCGAGTTTTCTTCTGAAAAACTATCAAAATCACTTCAAAAAAACGGAATAAATCTTTCTCGATTTAAGACCGGAACCCCACCACGACTTGATTCACGCACTCTTGATTTTTCAAAACTTGAAGAACAATTTCCTGATAAACCACCCGTAAAATTCTCATTTTATACCAACATCAAACCAAAAAATTCTGTAAGCTGTTTTTTAACTTCAACTAATTCCAAAACTCACAAAATCATATCAAAAAATCTGAAAAAATCTTCACTTTTCAGCGGAAATATCACGGGAATTGGTGCACGATATTGCCCTTCAATCGAAGATAAAATAAAAAAATTTCCAGAAAAAGAACAACATCAAATTTTTCTCGAACCTGAAGGTCTGAATACTTTTGAAATTTACGCAAATGGTATTCCTACAAGCTTCTCGCCGAAAATTCAACACAAAATTGTACAATCCATTTCCGGACTTGAAAAAGCAAAAATTATGAGATACGGTTACGCAATTGAATATGATTGTGTTCCAACCGAACAAATCTTGATAAGTTTGGAGGCAAAAAAAATCAAAGGGTTATTTCTTGCCGGCCAAATAAACGGCACCTCAGGTTACGAAGAAGCTGCTGCACAAGGCATTATCGCAGGAATAAATGCAACAAACAAATTGTTAAAAAAATCCCCAATAATATTAGGAAGAGACAATTCTTACATCGGAGTTTTGATCGATGACATCGTTACAAAGGGCGTCGATGAACCATATAGAATGTTTACGGCGCGCGCCGAATATCGCCTTCACTTGCGACAAGATAATGCTGACGAAAGATTGATGCCGCGCGGTTATGAATTAGGACTAATAAGTAAAAAACGATATGATAAATTTTGTGATGCACTTAAAATTAAAAAGCGAGAAATTAAAAAATTAAAATCAGAAACTGCCAATTCAAAAGGTAAAAAATCGCACAAAATGATTGAGGTTTTACGCCGTCCTGAAATAAATTTCGATGATTTGAAAAAATTTGGATATAAAATTAAAAATGATATTTCAGATTCTCTTAAAGAAAAAATTGCTCTTGAAATAAAATATGAAGGTTATATCAAGCGGCAACTACGCGAGATAGAAAAATTTAATTATCTTGAAACTAAGGAAATTCCGCCCGATTTAGATTATATGAATTTTAACTCAATCTCTTACGAGGCTCGTGAAAAATTATCGAAAATAAAACCAATCTCAATCGGACAAGCATCAAGAATTCCTGGTGTGACATACGCCGATATTTCTGCATTACTCATAAAATTAAAATCCATTTATGGATAATGATATTGCCGAATTTTCAAATTTTCTTATTACTCATAAATTCTCTTTGGAATTAATTGGGAAGTTTAAAATTTATCAATCAATTTTAGCTGAAAAAAATCAAAAATTAAATCTTGTTTCAAAAAAATCATTAGAAAAAGTTTGGATTTCTCATTTCTTGGATTCAATCCTAATTTGCGATGAGTTCGTCTTTTCTGATAAATCCATTTTGGATTTTGGAACTGGTGCTGGATTTCCCGGAATGCCCCTGAAATTGCTTTTTCCAAAAATGAATTTATTTCTTTTGGAATCGAAAAGAAAAAAAACACTTTTTCTGCGCTATTTGTCAGAAAAACTTGACTTGCAAAAGACAAAAATATTAAATGAACGCATTGAAAATTTAGATGATTCATTTCATAATTTCTTCGATTTTATTTTAGTTAGAGCGGTAAAAATGAAAATAAATTATTATGAAAAATGCTTTCAAATGTTGAAAAAAGATGGCGCGATGATATTATATAAAGGAGAAGAAATCAAAACAGAACTTAATAAAATCAATCGTTTGGCATTTTTTGCAAATGTACAAAATTTTCAAAAAAAGTATTCATTTTTTAAAATAAAAAATTATATTTTGGTACGGAAAAATGGCTGAATTAATTGCAATTGTGAACCAAAAAGGCGGAGTTGGAAAAACCACAACTGCGGTAAATCTTGCTGCTGCTTTGGCAAATCGTAGAAAAAAAGTTCTCCTTGTTGATTTAGATTCACAAGGCAATTGCACAAGTGGACTTGGTATTGATAAAAGACGTATTGATAAACAGATATACGATTTATTGCTTGGTGAAAATGATATTTTTTCCGCAATCCTACAAACTGAAACTTCAAATCTGAAAATTATTCCGTCAAATATCGACCTGATCGGCGCTGAGGTAGAATTATTGTCATTTCTAGATAAGGAAAAAAGATTAGCCAAAATTCTTAGTAAATTGAACAACAAATTTGACTTTATTCTTATAGATTGCCCACCAGCATTGAATATTTTGACCATTAATGCTTTCGTTGCGTGCAAGCATTTGTTAATTCCAATCCAATGCGAATATTATGCATTAGAAGGAATTGCGCAACTTTTGAAAACAATAAAATTAATTCAAGATAATTTGAACAGAAATTTATCAATTTTGGGGATTTTATTAACAATGTACGATAGAAGATTAGTTCTCGCAAAACAGGTGAGAGATGAGATTTGCAAGTATTTTGGTGATAAAGTTTTTAGCACAATAATTCATAGAAATATACGGCTTGGGGAAGCGCCTGGCTTTGGAAAACCAATTTTTTCTTACGACAAATATTGTCGCGGCTCAAAAAATTACAAAAAATTGTGCAAAGAGGTATTACAACGCTTTGAAAGGAAATAAAATGAGAAAACTTGGAAAGGGTTTAGCAGCCCTTATCGAAACGGATAAAAGTGATTCCAAAAAAATTATATTAATCGATTGCAAAACGATTAAATTTAATCCATATCAGCCGAGGACGAAAATCGATTCACAAAAAATTCAAGAATTAGCAAAGTCAATTTCTGAAAATGGCTTAATTCAACCGATTATTGTTAGAAAAATTGCAGAAAATCAGTATGAATTGATCGCTGGTCAGCGACGGCTTTCGGCAGCGCAACTTGCGGGCTATGAGAAAGTTCCAGCAATTATTCGTTCGGCAAAAAATCAGGAAATTTTAGAATTTTCGATTATCGAAAATATTCAAAGAGAAGATTTGAATCCGTTGGACGAAGCGAGAGCTTACGAACGACTTGCGAAAGAGTTCAAAATGACGCATTATGAAATCGCAAAATCTGTCGGAAAAAATCGCACAACCATTTCTAACTTGCTCCGATTACTGAAGTTACCGCAAAAAGCAAAAGAGATGATTTTAGAAAACAAAATTACTTCCGGACACGCAAGAGCGATTCTCAAAGTCGCTCCGAAATCACAAATTGAATTTGCGGAATATATTTCGAAAAATAGTATTTCAGTTCGTAAAGCGGAAGAACTTGCCACTTCATTCGGAAAAGTTGAAAAACGAATCAAACAAAAGAAGAAAGATGAAAATATTATTGCTGTCGAAAATCAACTCACCAAAATTTTTGGAACGAAAATAAAAATTGTCGGAATGAAAAAAGGGAAACTCGAAATCCATTTTTATTCCGAAGAAGAATTGAATAATCTTGTGAATAAACTTATAAATATATTATGAAACATAAACATTTTGTCGGCATTTTATTGTTCATAATTGCCGTTATACTTGTCGGTTATGTCGGAATTTCACTTTATTTAATTTTAGATCAGACCTCAAAAATTGAACTTTTGAAAATTGAAAATTATTCCAATTTACAGAAGATAAAAGAGTTAGAAGATATGATAATTTCCGCTAATCAATCAAGCAAATCTAAGTTTGTGCCACGAGGAACAAAATTACCCCAAATTTCTCTTAAATCAAAAGAATTGCAAATTGCAAATTTGAATTTTCTCAATACCCAACAATATATTCCTAATTTTTTGCCAACGACAAATCACATTATCACAAAATCATTTCTTCCAGAAAAAAATCATTTTGGAATAGATTTAGCGGGGGAAAATGGAAATCCAATTTTCGCGGCTGCTACTGGTATAGTTGAAAAAGTCAAAAATGATAGCATCTTCGGAAAGTCAATTATAATCGACCATTTGAATGGATATAAAACTTTTTATGGTCATAATTCAGAAATTTTGGTTGACGAAAATTTCTTTGTCAAAAAGGGAGATATCATTGCGAAACTCGGAAACACAGGAAGAAGCACTGCTCCTCATTTGCACTTTGAAATTTTATTTAAAGAAGAAAACATAAATCCAGAAAAAATGATAAAAAAATAAGGAGAATTCAGTATGAAAGAGATGTCTGAAAATTTGAACACAATCATCGGAAAGGATTCAAAGGTTATTGGTGAAATCCATTCTGAGGGAAGTTTGCGAATCGACGGAAAGGTCGAAGGCGCCATCGAAGCAAAGGGATTCTTGACCGTTGGGGCAACTGCAGAAATTAAAGCAGAAATCAAAACCAAAGAAGCTCTCATCGCCGGAACAATCGATGGGAATGTCTTTGTAGATGAAAAATTAGAATTGGAAAAAACTGCGAAAATCAATGGCGATATCCACACAAAAGTCCTTACTGTCAATACTGGCGCGCGCTTCAATGGCAAATGCCAAATGGGCTCACAAACCAATAAAAATCCTATTCACAAAAAAGAAGATGAACCAAAAAAACCAGAAGAAAAAGAACCAGAAATATTATAAAGAAATTTTTTTAGGGCTTGGCTTAATTGCACAACTTGGCTTAACAATGGTCATTTGCATTCTTGTAATGTTTTTTGTCGGAATGCAGATTGACAACTATTTTGGTTTGCGCAAAGTCGGAATTGTGATTTTCATTTTTCTCGGAATAATTACCGGAGCAATCGCCTGCTACAAACTATTAAAACGAAGTGAAAATAGAAAATAACAAACTTAAAAATTACATTTATCACATTTTCAAGATAATTTTCTTGACAGAAATTTTGGCTCTTTTGCTTATCGCTCAAAATTTGAAACTCTTCTTGGGATATTTTCTGGGCTCAATTGCCAGCTGTATAAATTTCTTTTTTCAAGCAAAAAGAACGGAAAAAAGTTTGAATCTACCTGAATCTCCTGCTCGTTTTGGTGCTTTCAAAAATTTTTATTTAAGATATTTAATTCTTTTCGGTGTTATGATAATATTCGTAAAATTTCTAAAATTAAATATTTTCTCGCTTTTGGTTGGATTGGTTTCGGTTCCAATTGTTGTCACCATAAATAGTTTGGTCGAAGCAAAAAAAGATAGTAAATAAAATGCAAAAACGGACAAAGAAGATACTTTATATTTTCCTTATTCTGCTCGTTCTCGAAGGAATAATTTCCATCGGATTGAATCACGAACTCAGAATTGGATTTAACGAAAAGGGGAAATTTATTATCCAAAATGTGAAAGCTGAAAAAAGTATTCAAGAACAAATTAGAGAAGAATTTCAATCCGACAAAATTGTTAAAATCGCAGGAAAATTCCCAATAAATTGGAATGTAACTAAAATGATTTTTATTGTAGATTTGATTCTGATTTTATTAGCTTTTTTGGTGAAAAAATCGCTTCGTCTTATTCCATCAAAAATTCAGATAATTTCCGAAATGCTATACTCGTTTTTCAGAGATTTAGTAACGGAAACCGTAGGAAAAGATAGGGCTTATTTCACGCCATACATTTTCACGATTTTCTTTTTTATTTTCACTTGTAATATCGTTGGATTAATTCCAATTCCAGGAAATATGGAGCCAACGAGAAATCTGAATGTCCCTTTGGGAATGGGATTTATGGCGATAATTATCGTTCATTTTACCTCAATAAAAGCAAAAGGAATCAAAGTATATTTGAAGGATTATGCTGAGCCACTTTTCTTTATGGCGCCATTAAATGTTGTGGGCGAACTCGCCAAAGGAATCTCAATCTCCTTCCGACTTTTTGGCAATATTTTGGGCGGCGCAATTATTATTTTAGTCATCTCAAATCTGACAAAATTTATTCTGGTTCCGATTGGGCTAAATCTCTTTTTCGGATTATTTATCGGAACGGTTCAGGCATTCGTTTTCACAATGCTTGTCCTGTCATACACAGCCGTTGCAATAAAATAGGAAAAAATTATGAATATTGAAACCGCAGTTTTCGTAGCAGCGTATCTTGGTGCGGCATTTAGCATCGGCATTTCATCTTTGGGAGCAGGAATTGGCGAAGGTATCATCGCGGGGAACGCTTCATACGCAATTATGCGACAACCAAAAGCGCGAGATATTCTATTGCGAAATATGCTGATTGGACAAGCAATTACGGAAACAGGCGCGATTTTTAGCTTAGTAATCGCGATGCTTCTGATGTTTGGCGGAATGATAAATCCAGAAGGTGGATGGCAAGCAGTTGCTTCTCTTTTTGGAGCAGGATTGGCAATCGGAGCCGGAACCGTCGGCGCTGCATTTGGAAATGGTTACACGGGCGGAGAAGCGATTAAAGGTATGGGAAGAAATCCGAGAGAATCAAAATTGCTGACAGCAAATATGCTGATTGGACAAGCGTTATCACAAACTTCGTCAATATTTGCTTTGGTGATTTCGATGCTATTGTTGTATTCAACTCCGGCTGGAAATGATTTGGTAAAATCTGTCGCGTTTGTCGGGGCATCGTTTGCTATCGGATTTGGCACATTCGGTCCTGGATTCGGGATTGGAATCGTCGCCGGAAAAACGGTTGAGGGAATAAGTAAATTCCCAAAACGCTCTGCACTTCTTGTCAGAACGATGTTCGTTGGGGCGGCGGTTTCTGAGTCAACTTCAATCTATTCATTAGTTGTAGCATTTTTATTAATATTTGTAGCATAAAAAATAACTTGGAGGAAAAATGGAAAGTGCAATAATTCGTGCCGCTGCTCTTTTGGGAGCCGGCATTTGTATGGGTTTTGGGGCAATTGGACCTGGTATTGGCGAAGGTTTCGCAGCGGGAAAAGCATGCGAAGGAATTGCTCGTTCGCCAGAAAACGCAGGGCTTCTCACTCGAACAATGCTCGTTGGTCAAGCTGTATCGGAATCGACAGGTATTTATTCGCTTGTTATCGCCCTTCTGCTCATTTTTGCTGTGTAATAATCAGAGCAAATCTGAATTACAAAAAATAATTTAGGAGCAAATCAAGATGGTTAGCATCGATTATACGCTCATTTTGGTTATTATAAACTTCGTTCTGCTTCTCGTTATTATGAAAAAGTTGCTTTACAAACCGCTTATGGATTTCTTATCTCAACGAGAAAAGCAGATAAAAGATGACCTTGCGAGTGCAAAAAACAATAAAGTCGAATCTGAAAAATTGATTGAAAAGCAGAAAGAGACACTTCAGAAAGCCAGAAAAGAGTCACGAAAATTACGCGATGAAGTTGTTAAAAATGCAAAAATTTCAGGTGAACAAATAATTCGCGATGCCCGCGAACAGAACGAAATTATCATTGCTGAAGCACAAGAAGTTATTCAATCTGAAGTGAAAAAAGCGAAGAAAGAAATTGAGAAAGAGATTGGAGAATTTGTAGTTTCGCTTACGGGAAAAATCATTGATAAAAAATTCACCGATAAGGACGATTTGGCGTTGATTGATAATGTGATTGAGATGGAGATAAAGCAGAAAAAGGAGAAAAAAGCTTGATAAAAAATATCATTGCAAAACGCTATTCCAAGGCGTTAATTGGTGCTTTTTCTGACGAAAAATTAAAATCTCTTGAAAACGAAGCGAAACTTCTCATCAATTTTATGGATAAGAATCCGAAAATTGAAGCATTTTTTCTTTCACCTATTGCGGATAATGAGATAAAAAAAGAGGTTCTAATTCCGCTTGCCGAAGGATTAAAATTTTCTCATTATTTTCATAATTTCCTGAAAATTTTGATTGACAAAGATAGAATTTATTTCCTTCGAGATATCTGCGATGAAATAGTCAACCAAATCCATAACCGACTTCTTATTCGGGAGTTCGAGATTATTACAGCTTCTAAAATTGACGAAAATGTTGTAAAAAAAATTAAAAGTTTTGTTAATAAATATGTTTCTGGCGAAATTCATTTTACATACAAAATCGACAAAAAAATCAGAGGTGGATTTCTCGTCTTTAGCAAAAATTTGGTGTTAGATGCTTCCATCAAAAATAATTTAAAAAATATCGAAAAAAAATTTTAGAATTTTTATATTATGTGAAAATTTTTAGGAGAACTAAATGAAAATTCAACCAGATGAAATTAGCAGAATTATTCAAGAAAAAATTAAAGACCATCACTACAGTGTTGATGTTTCTGAAGTTGGAAAAGTGATTGAAGTTGGCGACGGCATTGCCAGAATTTACGGGTTGAAAAATGTTATGGCGAACGAATTGGTCTTGTTCAAAAATGACATTTACGGAATGGCTCTCAATCTTGAAGAGGATAATGTCGGTTGCGTTATTCTCGGTAATTCCACCCAAATTAAAGAAGGCGACATTGTCAAAAGGACAAAAAAAATCGTGCAAATTCCTGTCGGCGAAGAACTCTTGGGAAGAATCGTAAATCCTCTTGGATTGCCGCTTGACAAAATGGGAAAAATTGAGACAAAAAAAACTTTGCCAATTGAGAGAAAAGCTTTGGGAGTTGTGCAGCGACAACCCGTGAAAGAACCACTACAAACTGGTTTAAAGGCAATTGATTCGATGATTCCAATTGGAAGAGGACAACGAGAATTGGTAATTGGTGATCGTCAAACGGGAAAGACGACTTTTGCCGTTGATACAATTATCAATCAACGAGACACCGATGTTTACTGCATTTATGTAGCCATTGGGCAGAAACGCTCAACTGTCGCAAAGGTTGTGGAAGTTCTTCGTGAACATAATGCTTTTGATTATACTGTAATCGTCTCGGCGACTGCTTCGGAATCTCCGTCAATTCAGTATCTCGCTCCGTATGCGGGTGCAACTATTGGTGAATTTTTTCGGGATCAAGGCAAACACGCCCTCGTGATTTACGACGATCTTTCTAAGCATGCGATTGCGTATAGACAGTTGTCGCTTCTTCTCAGACGACCTCCTGGCAGAGAGGCATTTCCCGGAGATGTTTTCTATCTTCATTCTCGGCTTTTGGAGCGGGCTTCGAAATTGAATGACGAACTTGGTGGTGGCTCATTGACAGCAATTCCAATTATTGAAACGCAAGCAAATGACATCTCTGCCTACATTCCGACCAATGTGATTTCCATAACTGATGGGCAAATTTATCTCGATACGAAATTATTTTATTCGGGAATAAGACCCGCAATCAACGCTGGATTATCCGTTTCTCGAGTTGGCGGAAATGCACAACTCAAAGCAATGAAGGATGTTGCTGGAAAACTTCGTATGGAATTGGCACAATTTCGCGAATTAGAAGCATTTGCAAAATTTGGAGCTGAACTCGATAAGGAGACGCAAAAACAGCTCACGCGTGGATACCGGCTCGTCGAAATTCTGAAACAAAACCAATATGTTCCAATTCCGGTTGAAAAACAAATTATTACGCTTTTTATGGCATATAATGGATATTTAGACGATTTGCCGTTAGAGATAATTCCAGATGTTGAAAACGAAATCTTCGAAATGATTGATGCCGAATATAAAGAACTCAGCAAAAAATTACTCGAGCCAGAAGGAATTACAGAAGAATTGAAAGAAAAATTACATAAATTTTGTAAAGATGTTAAATCAAATTTTGAACACGAAATAATCCAATCTTCTGAAACTGAGCAAGCTGAATCTGAAGGGAAATAATGCCAAGTTTGAAGGAAATTAAACAGAGAATAAATTCGGTTACAAGCACTCGCCAAGTTACCAGTGCGATGAAAATGGTCTCTGCCGCTAAATTGCAGAAAACCCAGCAGTGGATTCTAAATGCCAGACCTTATTCTGACGAATTGGATAAAATTCTGCTCTCGCTCGCAAGTCGAACACTTAGAGATGAACATCCTTTGCTAAAAAAAATCGATGAGGAGGATGTGAAATCTGTTGCGATAATTGTAGTTACCGCTGACAAAGGACTTTGCGGCGCTTTCAATATGAATATTATTAGAAAAGCGGAAGAGGTAATCCGAAAAAATAAAGGTAAAAAAATCGAACTTATTTGTGTTGGGAAAAAGGGTAAAAAATATTTCGAAAAGAAAGGACACACAATTCGCGAAGAGTATATCAATTTTTTTAACAAATTGGAATTTGAGCACAGTCGCGATATAATGAACATCGTCACAACTTCCTTTCTCAAAGGCAAATACGACAAAACCATTATTATATTTAATGAATTTAAATCTGCAATTCAGCAAAATATCGTGGAAAAACAGTTGTTGCCTTTGAGTGAATTCGAAGAGAGTGATGAGAAATTTCTGGCTTCTTATCTCTTTGAACCAGAAGAATCTAAGCTTTTGGATGAGTTAATAAAAAAGCATCTTGATGTGCAAATTTGGAGAGTCCTCCTCGAATCTTCTTCTGCCGAACAGGGTGCGCGAATGATCGCTATGGACGCCGCTACGGACAGTGCCGGTGAAATGATTGCCGATTTAACTCTCGAATATAATCACAAAAGACAGGATAATATTACAAAAGAAATAATCGAAGTATCGTCCGCAGCAGAAGCATTGTAAAGAGGATTTTCAAATATGATTTTTATAATAAGAAAAAATATTAGATATGAATATAATTGGGAGGAAAATTGAAAAAAGGAAAAATTGTCCAAATCATTGGTGCGGTGGTAGATGTGGAATTTTCTGAAGAACATTTGCCAACCATTTATTCTGCATTGAAAATAAAACGAGAAGACAAATCGGAATTAATTTTGGAAGTTCAGCAACATCTCGGAGAAAATCGAGTTCGAACACTCGCGATGGATTCCACAGACGGGTTAATGCGCGGCGAAGAAGTGTTTGACACCGAAGCTCCTATCTCCGTTCCTGTCGGCGAAGAGACACTCGGAAGATTAATCAATGTAATTGGCGAACCGATTGACGAACGCGGCGAAATCAAATCCAAAAAGAGATACCCAATTCACAGAAAAACACCTGAATATGCTGAACTCGATATTCAAGATGAAATTTTGGAGACCGGAATAAAAGTGATTGACCTGCTTTGCCCATATAGCAAAGGTGGAAAAACTGGACTTTTCGGCGGTGCTGGAGTTGGCAAAACCGTTCTCATAATGGAACTTATCAGAAATATTGCTACTGAGCACGGCGGATATTCTGTCTTCGCTGGAGTTGGAGAGAGAACCAGAGAGGGAAATGACCTTTGGCTTGAGATGCAAGAATCAGGCGTGATTAATAAGACCGCAATGGTTTTCGGGCAAATGAACGAACCTCCCGGCGCAAGATTACGCGTCGGATTGGCAGGTCTTGCAGTTGCAGAATATTTCCGCGATGAAGCAAAACAAGATGTGCTTCTTTTCATCGACAATATCTTTAGATTTACTCAAGCAGGTTCAGAAGTTTCTGCTTTATTGGGAAGAATGCCGTCCGCGGTCGGATATCAGCCAACTCTTGCAACGGAAATGGGTGAACTTCAGGAGCGAATTACTTCCACAAAAAAGGGCTCCATCACCTCGGTTCAGGCAATTTTCGTTCCAGCTGACGACTTGACTGACCCAGCTCCCGCTACAACATTTTCACATCTCGATGCGACCACTACACTTCAGAGGAAAATCGTAGAACTCGGAATCTATCCAGCTGTTGACCCACTCGATTCAACCTCAAGAATTTTGGATCCGCGAATTATTGGAACTGAGCATTATAGCGTTGCCCGAAATGTTCAACAGATTCTACAAAAATATCGAGAGTTGCAAGATATCATCGCAATTCTTGGAATGGAAGAACTTTCAGACGAAGATAAAATCACTGTTAATCGTGCGAGAAGAATAGAAAAATTCCTCTCCCAGCCATTTTTCGTTGCAGAAGAATTTACAAATTACAAAGGAAAATATGTTGCGCTCTCCGACACAATAAAAGGATTCAAGGGAATCGTAGATGGCGAATATGACAACATTCCAGAGCAAGCATTTTATATGGCGGGAACTATCGACGAGGTTATAAAACGCGTAAAAAAATAAAAAAATGAGCAATAATAAATCGCCCAAAAAACTTCTCCTGAAAATCACGACTCCGAAAGGAATTTTTCTGGAAAAAAAAGTGGATGAAGTCGTCATTCCTGGAAGTGCTGGATATTTTGGCGTAATGTATGGTCACACCGCATTTCTAACCTCCATCACATCGGGAAGTTTGGAAATTTATTCTGGGGAGAAAAAAGATACATACATTATTCATAACGGCTTTTCCGAAGTAAATTTCGATGAGGTCAGAATTCTAACTGAAACGATAGAAAAACCAGAAGATATCGACAAGAAAAGAGCAATTCAAGCAAAAGAGCGTGCAAAAAAACGCTTGAAAGAAAAAAAGAGTGAAATAAATTTTCGTCGAGCAGAATTTGCATTAAAACGCGCTATCGCCCGACTGGAAGTCGCACACGAATAATTTGAAAAATCATAATAAAATTTACACCTTCTGGGGCAATATTTTTCAGATTCTTCTCACTTGCATCTTGCTACAACTTGCCATTACAAACTCCTTTGCGGAAGAAACCAAAGGAGATTCTCTCTTATTTTACAAAGTAAAAAAAAACGATAATCTTTATTCAATCGCACAAAATTTTCTCTCTCAATCCGAGATTTATTCCCTTTCAGATTTTATTTCTGAAATCAGAAAACTGAACGATATTCCAAAAAATAATCTAATTCACCCAAAACAAATTCTAAAAATCCCAGTAATGGCCAAAACTGATACAACTCTTTTGAAAAAAATTCAGCATAAAAAATTAAAAGGAATTTACCTGAATACTTACAATTTGAATTCCGCAAAATTGAAGGAGATAATTGAGAATTACGATTCGTTGGGATGCAATGCTCTAATTGTGGATTTCAAAAATACAAATGGAAATATCTTATATCCGACGAAGAATTCTCTTGCACTTGAAATTGGGGCTTGCCAGCCGGTAATTTCACATCCTGAAAAATTGATATATTTGCTTCATAAACATAACATTTCGCTGATTGCGAGAATAACGATTTTCAGAGACACCACTTTGGCAAATACTCATCCAAAATGGACGCCAAAAATTGCAAAGGATTCAATCGCAATAAACACTTCGGAAGTCACAGAAAAAATCGAATGGGTAAATCCTAATTGTGTGGAGGTCCAAAAATATAATTTGGAAATAATCAAAGAAGTAATTTCGCTTGGCGTTGATGAAATTCAGTTGGATTATGTCCGTTTTCCAACGGAATCACATTTATTGGATGCTAATTTTGGTGTGCCAGATTCTCTTCGTCAGCAAGTGATTACAAATTTCGTTAAATCTGTTTATCAAATTACACAAAAAGCAGGAATAAAATTATCTGCGGATATTTTCGGTGTGGTCGCTTTCCAGAATGAACAAGATATTATGAACACTGGTCAAAATGTAGTTTCTATGACAGAATACCTTGATAGAATTCATCCGATGGTGTATCCTTCACATTTTTATGGAAAATTTTTTGATGAAGATTCTCTGGAAAATAAGCCGTATTATTTTGTCCGGCAAAGTTGCCAAAAATTGATAAATATCATCGAAAAAAAGGAAAAAATAATTCCATATTTGCAAGCGTTTTCATTAACTGAATCTCAAGCAGATACATCTTATATTATCTCGCAGATGAATGCGGTAAAGGATTGTGGCTTAGAATTTGGCTATCTTTTTTGGAATGCAAAAGGAAATTATAAACCGACTTGGCAAGCACTTTCAATCATAAAAAATGAAGATAAATTATTTGAATCTGAAACAATTTACAAAAGTGAAGAAGATACTTTAAAAAATGGTGAATAGTTGAAAATGTCACATCATAAAATAAACAAAAAAGAGAGAGAAAATGATTTACAAAAGTGGATGCTGCGTTTGCGGTAAGAATCTTGTTTATGGAAACAAATCTGAAAACTTACACTGTTTTTATTGCAATGAAATTTTTCAAAGCAATGTAAAATGTGCCGACAATCATTATGTTTGCGACAGATGTCATTCATTATCTGCAAATGAATTAATTCAAAATTATTGCATCGCATCTAAATTGACTAATCCGCTTGATTTGGCAATAAATTTGATGAAACACAAAGCGATAAAAATGCATGGCCCGGAGCATCATTTTTTGATTCCGGCAGTTCTGCTGGCGGCATATTATAATCAAATGGGAAGGGACAAAGATAAGAAAGAAAAAATCCTTCAAGCACGAAGCCGAGCGGAAAAAATTTTGGGTGGATTTTGCGGCACACACGGAACTTGCGGTGCGGCAATCGGTTTGGGAATTTTTGTCAGCTTGATTAGAGATGCAACTCCTTTATCCGAAAACGAATGGAAAGAATCAAATTTACTGACGAGCAAAGGTTTGGCAATAATTGCAAATTATGGCGGACCAAGATGCTGTAAAAGAAACACTTTTCTTGCGATAAATACAGCAATTGAGCATTACAATTTTGGCCATATCGACCACAAAAATATTGAATGTGAATTTAATACATTGAATAATGAGTGCAAAAAAGATG
>JACNJR010000092.1:0-1388 GCA_014382495.1 Candidatus Cloacimonadota bacterium
AAAACTATTTTATAGCAAATGAGTTATCAGACCGCTTCTCAATTTAGGTTCAAACCAAGTTGATTTTGGTGGCATAACATTATTTGAATCCGCCACGCTCATAAGTTCCTGAATGGATGTGGGATAAAGCGCAAATGCGACTTTATATTTCCCGCTATCAACAAGTTTTTCCAACTCTTTCAGACCTCTTATTCCACCCACAAAATTTATCCTTTTATCTTTTCGTGGATTTACAATTCCGAGAATCGGTTTCATCAAATTTTTATGTAATATGTTGACATCAAGCGAGTTAACAGAATCACGCTCATCAAAAGTGTCAGGTTTTGCTAAAAGTTCAAACCAGGAATTTTTAAAATACATTCCAAATGTATGTTTTCTTTTTGGTTTGAAAGTTTTATTTTGCGTAACAATATCAAAATTCTCAGAAATTTTAGCCAAAAATTCGGTCTTTGAATATTCATTCAAATCGGTCACAACTCGATTGTAATCCATAATATACATTTGCTCGTCTGGAAATATTACCGTCAGAAAATAATTGTATTCCTCATTTCCGGTATGATTTGGATTGTTCTTTTTTCGAATTTTTTGCACGCGAGAAGCCGCAGCAGAACGATGATGTCCATCTGAAATATAGAGATACTCAATTTTATGAAATTCCGATTGAATTTGGTTGATAAGTTCCTTTTCATTAACTTTCCAGAAAGTGTGCTGAATTTTATCTTCACTTATAAAATCATAAATTGGCTTTTGATTTTGAACTTTTTTCACGAGTTTATTTATCGAATTTTTCGAATGATATGTGAGAAAAACTGGGCCAGTATTTGCGTTAAGAATATTGATGTGCGTGGTTCTGTCCTTCTCTTTTTCCTCTCGTGTATATTCATGAATTTTTATCTTTCCAGAATCGTAATCTACTACTGAAGCGGCAGCAACGATGCCTGTTTGGGTATGTTCTCCCATAATTAAACGATACAAATAAAAGCAGCGTTTTTCATCTTGAATTAGAATTTTTTCATCAATAAATTTTTTCAGATTTTCCGCACCTTTTTCATATACTTTTTTATCATATAAATCGAGATTTTGCGGTAAATCAATTTCTGGTTTCGAAATGTGTAGAAAACTGTAAGAATTATCCTTTGTAAGTTCTCGTGCTTCTTCAGAATTTACAACATCGTAAGGCGGAGCGGCGACTTTTTCCGCGAATTTTGAATTCGGTCGTAATCCTTTGAACGGTTTTATTTCTGGCATAATACACCTTTTTTTTGCATACAAAGTTCGAAAATGAAAAAGTTCTTGTCAAATATTTTTCCTACTTTTTACGAAAATTCTTTTCGAATCAATTATAAAAATTTGACAGATAAAAAGTTTAAGTAAATTTTTTACAAAAA
>JACNJR010000092.1:1476-8155 GCA_014382495.1 Candidatus Cloacimonadota bacterium
TGAAATTTTTATTTTAGCATTTTCGGCAGCCACAATTGGATTTATTCACACGATTTTGGGACCAGACCATTATCTTCCTTTCATTGTAATGTCAAAATCAAGAGGATGGAATCTTTCCAAAACAGCGATTATCACAATACTTTGCGGAATTGGTCATGTCTTAAGTTCGGTAATTTTAGGATTCATCGGTTTAGGATTTGGGATTGCAGTTTTCAAGTTAGAAATTTTCGAATCATTCCGTGGCGGACTTGCTGGTTGGTTGCTTATTGTTTTCGGTTTCACATATTTCGTTTGGGGAATACACAAAGCAATTCGTTCAAAAAATCATACACATCTTCATCATCATAAAGATGGGACAACGCATAATCACGAGCACAAACATCTGTCCGAACATTCACATCTTCATGCGAAAAGTGGGAAAAATTTGACACCTTGGATTCTTTTCACGATTTTTATTTTCGGTCCTTGCGAGCCACTAATTCCTCTTATTATGTATCCCGCCGCGAAATTTAATCTCTCGGCAGTTTTTGTTGTCGCAATAATTTTTGGGTTGACAACAATATCGACAATGTTAATAGTTGTTCTTAGTTCCTGTTTTGGATTGTCGAAATTGCCTATTCAGAAATTCGAAAAATATTCTCACGCACTTGCCGGATTTGTGGTTTTTGTTTGTGGTGTAGCGATAAATTTTTTAGGATTGTAATAAAAAGTAAAAATAAAAAAAATGTCATATTTAGTATTAGCAAGAAAATATCGTCCTCAAACTTTTGACGAACTTATCGCACAGAAACATATTACTGAAACTCTGAAAAATGCGATAAAGACCGACCATATTGCTCAAGCATTTCTTTTCACTGGTCCGCGTGGAGTTGGCAAGACATCACTTGCGAGAATTTTTGCAAAAGCGTTAAATTGCAAAGAGGGCGTAAGTTCGACACCTTGCAATAGTTGTAAAAATTGCAATGAGATAACAAATTCCATTTCCGCTGATGTTATTGAAATTGATGGCGCATCGAATACCGGCGTGGAAGATGTGCGTGCCCTTCAGAATGAACTTTTGTATCCTCCTCAGAGTTCGCAATTCAAAATCTACATCATTGACGAAGTTCATATGCTCTCGAAAAATGCATTTAATGCACTTCTTAAAACTTTGGAAGAACCGCCCAAAAATGTAAAATTTATTTTCGCCACAACTGAACCCCATAAAGTCATACCAACAATTACTTCGCGTTGTCAGCGATACGATTTTCATAGAATTTCAATTCCGGAAATCATTCATCAGATAAATCTGATTGCTGAAAAAGAGCAGATAAATTTCGAAGATTCTGCTACATTTCTGATTGCAAAAAAGGCAGATGGAAGTATGCGAGATGCGCTCAGTTTGATGGATCAGATTTCATCTCTCGGCGAGAAAAAAATCACAAAGAAAATTGTCGAAAATATCTTCGGAATTGTGAACATCGATTTTTTTCATACAATTATAAAAAATATTATTGATAATAATAGCAAAAACATTATTGATAATTTCCATAAAATTGTTGCCGAAGGAAATGATATAAATGAACTTATATTGGGCTTTATCGAATATTTGCGAAATATTTTAATGCTGAAAATCGATGTAAAACCCGAAGAAATAAATCCTGATGATTTGCCAATTTTACAAGATTTGAAAAAGGATTTTTCTGAAGAAAATCTTCTTTATGCAATTTCTATTCTTGCGGATACAAAGGAAAAATTGAAAGCAACTTCACATCCAATTCTACTTTTGGAAACCACTCTCTTGAAATTGGCAAATTTGGATAAATTAATAAAAATCGAAACTTTGCGCAAAAATTTACCTGCTGAAAAAGTGACTCAAAAAGATTATCCGAATTTTATTTCTGCAAAATTTGAGAATACAAAAATGGATTCTTCTGAAAAAAAATTAGAAGAGAAAAAAGAAGATGAAACGGAAAAAAAATCTGCCAAAATCATCTTCACAAAATTCCAAATCACTGAAGATATGTTAAAAAGAGAGTGGTCAGCCATCGAAGAAAAAATGCGTGATGAGATGCCGATTAGCGCTGTTCATCTCTCAAAAATAACTTTAAAATCTATCAATAACAATTTCTTGCATTATACAACAAATTCCAAACTTGCATACCAAACTTTAACAGACATTTCCGAGCGTTTTTCGAAACTGCTTTCACATCATTTTAGGGCATCAATCCGAGTCGGTTTTGATTTGGAGAAAAAGACAGAAATACCCTTTATCGCTAATCCTACAATCGAGGATATAAAAAAAAAATCTCCCAAACTCGCAAAAATGATTGAGGATATTGATGGCTTCATTTTGAATCAGAAAAGGGAATAATTCGTCGTTCATATATGGTCAATTCTGAAAATATCGGAAAAGTCCTGAAAATCCTTGAGTCCGAATACAAAAAAAATCGAAAACCAATTATTACTGAAATTTCAGAATTAGCCAAAAATCCATTCAAAATTTTAATCGGAACTCTACTCAGTTTGCGAACAAAAGACGAAGTTACGAAAAGAGCGGCAAACAAGCTCTTTGCAGTTGCTGACACTCCACAAGATATTCTGAAACTTTCAAACAGCCAGATTGAGAAGCTTATTTTTCCAGTTGGATTTTATCATCGCAAGGCAAAAAATCTCCGAGTAATTTCTGAGATAATTTTACAAAAATTTTTAGGAAAAGTGCCGGATAATTTGGAGGAGCTTTTATCACTTCCGGGTGTTGGGAGAAAAACTGCAAATTTAGTTTTGGTTTTAGGATTTGATAAATTCGCAATCTGCGTTGATACGCATGTTCACAGAATTTCTAATCGTTTGGGATTTGTAAAAACCAAATCTGCCAAAGAGACAGAATTTGCTCTGCGCAAAAAATTATCTAAAAAACATTGGAAAATTTATAATGATTATTTGGTCTCTTTCGGACAGAATATCTGCAAACCGATTTCTCCTTTTTGCTCAAAATGCGGAATAGAAAAGTTTTGTGGAAAAATTAGTGTTGGAAAAAGCAGATGATGTATTATTTCCATTTACACAATTAAGTATATCTTTTAATCAATTTTTTCATTTCACTTCAACAGGAAATTCATCAATAATTCCAGCAGAATATTGCAAAATTAGAGCCGCATCAAATGAAGAGACATTCGCATCTCCATTGACATCTGCAGCAAAAATCTGCGCATCTGTCCAGTCAGAAATAAGTCCCGCAGAATATTGCAGAGTAAGAGCTGCATCGTATGAAGTGACCTCATCATCGCCATCTACATCGCCGTAAGCATTTACCAAATGGAAAACAATTTCCGCAGAACATAGTTCGGACTCGTAAATTTCATCATATATTGCTGTGACTGAATAGACATAGGCGCCAGCAGGAACATTCAAGTCAAGATACCAATCTGCATTATGTTCTATCAGAAATTCTTCATTTCGATAAATTTTATAACCGGTCAAATTTCTGTTCAATTCTGGTGCATCCCATTGCAAAACTATATTCGTTCCTGCAGAATTCGCAGTTAGATTTGTTGGATTGGGAAAAGAAATTGTTACAGTTTCAGAATTTGATGGAGTAGATTCGCCATCGGTTGTTTCGAGTGTTGCATAATACAAATATTCGCCAGATGATAATGAATAATCGGTAAACGGATATTCGGAAGGTTGCGTTATTTCATAAATTTTTTCGTCATTCCGATAGATATTATACGAAACAAATTCGCTCTTAGAACCGCTGTGAACATTGTTCATTTCCCATTCGATAGTCACTTCATTGAAATTATGGATAGTTGCATCCAAATTTTGAGGAGGAAGCATTGAAGTCGTTTCAAGTGTAGTTAACGCTTTAATGCAGAAATTTGCAGTTTCATTCCAAGAATCATCTTCAAAAGTGTAGTCAAAAAAATCATTCCAAATTCCACTTTCTTTGTAAAAACTTTCGTCAGAATTCGCAGAAGATGTTACTATTGTGCGATAATCTGCACCCAAAAGAACAGGCACTTCAGAAGTTCTATCGTAAGGATGTCCACCATCAGAAAGTGAGAGATAGACATAAAAATCTTCATTTTCTGAAAGCTGAATTTGAGCATCTAAATCAATTGTGTGAAATCCTGTATATTCAATTGTTCCGTTTTTTGAAGCAAGTTCATTTTGCAGAATTCCATCAGAAAAATCATCATAAATTTTCATCAGATAATCAACATTATCAACGGCAGTGAAGAAACTTACAGCTTCCAATTCTTCCTCATAAGAAGTTGAAAAAGCATTGAAAGTTTCGGTAATGTCAGTCATCGTATCTCGCCAACCATGATAATCGTGTGCATAAATTTTATCATAGGCAAGCGGCTCAACATTTTGAAAAGATATGGCGCCCATTTCAGGATGTTTTCCGCAATGCTTATCGTAATATGAAATCCAAAAATAGCCACTATTTCCCCACCAAGCGCCCCAGCTGTTTTTGCATAACCATGCACCCGGTTGCGGTGCTTGTGTTTCTCTATTGTCATCCCAACCGATAATTGCAATTGCATGATTTGGTTCTAATTCGTTTTCGGGTGGTTGATAATGCTCATATTGCCCATTTATGAACGAAGCATCGTAACACATACAAGTTCCCATCGCTCCATAAGTCATCAGCTGCTCTTTAATCAAATTGAGATTATTCAAATTTTCATCCATAAAATACCACTCAATCTCGCGCGGATAATAGTAATGAAAAGTTGGGAAATAACGAGCAGGCGGAGTATCATAAGATTGCCCATCAATGTCTCGTACTGCGCCTTCACCTCTCGTGAGATAGGCAGAAGTTACGAGATAATCGCCGCCATAATGCACTTCTAAGCCATTTCCTGTTGGCGGTTCGATGTCGTCGTTATTATGCTGATTAAATCCATTCCACCAATCGAGATGATATTCGGCAAGATTTGGTTCGTCACTTTCGCCAGCATTTGTCCATGTTCCTGTCATCAAAAGATTACCTTCAATGGCAGCCATCGCTCCATGTGTCCAACAGGTTCCGCCTTGCTGACTTTTTACAGAAGTCACAAAATTCTCTCCGTTGTAATCACGCAAATCAAAAGTTGCTGGCGGATCCGCAAACAGAATTTGCGAGAATAACAGAATAAAAACGAGATTAAAAATCTTCTTTTTTTTCATAATTCTCCTTAAAATTTATCGTGCAGATTTTATTACTTCTTGAACTTTTTTCGAAATCATTTTTTGGATTTTATCTAATCGTTCTTCGGAAGTACTTTCAAAACGCATTACAATTACAGGTTGCGTATTTGACGCTCGAACAAGTCCCCAACCATCTTCAAATGTGATTCGCATTCCATCAATATCATTTATATCGTATCTCTTTTTTGAAAAATGATGTTTCACCTTTTCCACAACTTTGAACTTTTTCTCATCAGGACATTCGATACGAATTTCTGGAGTATTAAACATTTTTGGAATATCGGAAAGAAGCGAACTTAATTTTTTATCAGTTTTGGACAAAATTTCCAAAAGGCGACCGGCAGCGTAGATTGCGTCATCAAAGCCGAAATATCTATCTGCAAAAAACATATGTCCGCTCATTTCGCCACCCAACGGAGAATCGACCTGCTGCATTTTTTGTTTAATCAGCGAATGTCCAGTTTTCCACATAATTGGCACGCCGTTGTTGGCAGAAATTTCGTCATACAAATTTTTTGAAGCTTTCACTTCTGAAATGATTTTGGCACCAGGATTTTTTTTCAGAATTTCTCGAGCAAAAATAATCAACAAATAGTCACCCCAAATAATACTTCCATTTTCGTCAATAACTCCGATTCTATCGGCATCTCCGTCAAAACCAATTCCCAAATCTGCATTTTCTTCTTCAACTTTTGAAATCAGGTCTTGAATATTTTCCAGAACAGTTGGATCAGGATGATGATTTGGAAAATTTCCATCCATTTTGTCGTATAATGAAATTACATCGCAACCCAATTCTTCAAATATTTTGGGGGCAATTGGTCCTGCCGTTCCATTTCCGGAATCGATAACAACTTTGATTTTCCTTTTCAAATTTAGATTTTCTATCAGATATTTTTGATAATTTTCAATAATATTTTCATATTTCTTAATTTTACCTTTTCCAGACAAATACACACCATTTTCGATGATTTTTCTTATTTTCTGAATCTCTTTTCCATAAATCGAAAATGTTTCGACGCAAAGTTTGAAGCCATTATATTCTGGCGGATTGTGACTGCCAGTAATCATAATTCCGCCATCAGTTTTCAGATGTTCAATTGAAAAATACAAAACTGGTGTCGGGACGGTTCCAACATCTACCACATCGCAGCCAGTTTTTGAAAGTGCATTAATTAGGATTTTGCGAAATCTGTCCGAACTCAGCCGACAATCACTTCCGACTGCAACTTTTTTCAACTCTTTTTTGCGCAGATAAGTTCCAAAACTAAGCCCGATATTTTCAACAACTCTATCAGTTAAATCCTTATCTACAACACCTCTAATGTCGTATTCACGGAATATTTGGGGATTCAGCATATTATCTCCAAAAGATTTTTTATTATTGATATACAATTAGAAAATTATGTCAATAATTTCGTGATTTATGATAAGAAAAAAAAGAGCCCGCAAAATATTGCAGACCCTTTTTTGTTAATATAATATTCTGATTTATCTCATC
>JACNJR010000065.1 GCA_014382495.1 Candidatus Cloacimonadota bacterium
ACAGCGGATTTTGCTGTGAATGGATTTATCGTCGAAGCGAGACCAAGCACAAACAAAATATTGAAGATATTGCTTCCAACAATATTTCCAATTGCAATCGAAAATTTGTTTTTTCTGACAGCCACAATTGCTGTTACAATTTCCGGAATTGATGTCCCAAAAGCGATAACAGAAATCCCAATTACCCTTTGACTGACACCAAATGTCTCTGCCAATTTTATTGAATTTGTCACGGCAAGCTTTCCACCAATAACGATTCCCACACCACCAATTAATGTTAGCAAAATCGCTTTTGAAATTAGGATTTCAGATTCTTCATTCTGATGTGAAGAATTTTTTCTGTCTTCTACAGCCATTTTTGAGAGATAAAATAGAAATCCAATAAACAAAATTAATAAGATGATTCCTTCAATTCTCAAAAATTCTAAAGGATTATTTTGAGTAGAAAAATGCAACCCAAAAATGAGTAACAAAATTGTGATAAAAACCAAAAATGGAATCTCTTTTTTGATTGTGCTATCTTCGAAAAACATAGGTTTTATCAATGCGGATATTCCAATCGCCAGGCAGATATTTGCGATATTACTTCCGATTATATTTCCTAATGCGATTCCGCCAGAATTTATGAGTGTTGCTTGAATGCTGACGGAAGCTTCTGGTGCGCTTGTGCCGATTGCCGCAACTGTTAACCCGATAAACAAAGGAGACACCTTAAAATATTTTGCGATTCCTGAAGCACCATCAACAAAAAGGTCCGCACCTTTTGCTAGTAGGAAAAAAGCGGTTACTAAAAATAAAATTTGTATTATCATTTCAAACCTCTATCCAATCGGTAGGTTCGTTCTGACTTGCAATAAAAAGATTACATTTGTGTCCATATTTATTCAAAATTTTATGCATTTCAGATTTCGCGATTTCCGGCTTGTTATTCTCTTCGCTTAAATGAGCCAAAATGATATTTTCCAGATTTGGATGAATAATTTCGCTCATTAATTCGCATGCCTGAGAATTTGACAAATGTCCATTATTACTTTTTATTCTCTGCTTTAACGACCAATCATAAGGCCCATTTATTAACTTATCAAAATCATGATTGCTCTCCAAAATTATCGTTGAAGAATTTTTGATTTTCTCCTTTATCAGACGAGTCGAATATCCTGCATCTGTAAGAATAACCAATTTTTTTTTCGAATTCCTCTCAGAAATTTTAAAACAACTATTCTCTTCACAATCATGCGGAACAGAAAATGGTTCAATCAGAAATTCATTAAATGTGAAAGGATTTCCATTTTCGAAAAAATAAACGCTTTCAACTTTTCCAATCCGATTTTTAGCAACTTGAAATGTACTTTTATTCGCAAATATTGGAATCTTTAATTTCCGCGAAATTACTCCAGCACCTTTAATGTGATCAGAATGCTCGTGAGTGATGAATATTGCTTTAATTGAATTTTCATCAACTTTTGCATAGTTCAATTTTTCAGAAATTTTCTTTCCAGAAATTCCTGCATCAATCAAAATATTCGTCTGAATTCCAGAAATTAGAATTGAATTGCCTTTACTTCCACTTGCTAAAACACAAATTTTCATAATATTTTTCGAAAGATTAATCGGTTACATTTTTTGTCAAATAATCAACGCCATTTGTACTTCGAAAAAGTTCCCAAAATTCCAAATATCAAAAAATACGGAATGTAAAATATTTCCGCAAATGGAAATGCAAATAATAATTTTTTCTCCTTAAAAATCACTGTTCCACGAAGAATTATCAGAAAATCAATTGCGACTTTTATGATAAGAAAAAAGAGAAAATTTTGAATCGGAAAAATTGAAAATAGTGATAAAATAAAATATAAAATAAGTGAGAAATAAAATAAAAATATTATGCCAGAAAAAAATTTTATTTCTGCGGGATAAAATCTCCATTTTGATGCTCTTCGCTTCTCTTGATTGATTTGTGCATTCGCATTTTTTCGTTCGTTTGAAATCACAAAATTTTCTGAATTTAATGCAAAAGTCATTTTATATTTTTTGGATTTACTAATTCTTTGCAAAAAAAGATCGTCATCTCCGGAAGGAATATCTCCAAATTTTGAAAATCCATTTAGCTCCAGAAAAACTTTTTTTCGATATGCAAAATTTCTTCCGGTAGCTGTAATTCCCCAATTCCAGCCAATTGTTCCAGCCGAAATTGTGAATATCGAAAGTCGTTCCAATTTCTTTAAATAAAATATTATTTTCCGAAATATTCCGTTTGAATTTAATTTTAATGGCGAATATCCGACGACAACATCCACATTATGATTGAAATGTGCATTCATACTTTTCAGCCAATTTTTTTCCGGCAAACAATCTGCATCTGTAAAAAGTAATATCTCATTTTTCGCATTTTCAATCCCTTTTGTGAGTGCTGCTTTTTTCCCAATTAGATTTTTTTGCAATGCACCAATTTCAAATATTCTGATATTTTCATATTTCTGTGAATATTTTTTCAGAATCTGATTTGTCTTATCTTCCGACCTGTCATCGACAAGAATAATTTCATATTTTTCAGTTGGATAATTTTGGTCGAGTAGCGAATTTAGCAGCGATTTTATGTTTTTCTCTTCATTCCTTGCAGCAATAATAACTGAAATTTTATTGATTATCTTCGCATCTTTTTTGATTCGAAATAACCGAAATGTTCCACAAAATATGAACAGAAAAAATAAAGCGTAAAAAATCAGAAAAATGATTAAAATTGTTGAAAATATCATTTTTGATTAAAGTCCTTTTTGAGATGAAGCATTTAATTTCAAATCAGCAAATTGTTTTTTTTGATATTTAAAAATTCCAGCAGCAGCAATCATCGCAGCATTATCTGTACAAAGTTTTTTGGTTGGGAAAAAAACCTTCAAATTATGTTCATTTGAATAATTTTCGAAAATATTTCTCAATTTAGAATTCGCTGCGACGCCACCCGCGAGAAGAAAAGTTTTAATTCCATTTTCTTGAATTGCTTTAATTGTTTTTTTGAATAGAACTTTTACTATTGCATGTTGAAAACTTGCTGCAAAATCATAAATTTTTCTTGAATTTAAATTCAGATTATTTTTTTGAATATACAAAGCTGCAGCGGTTTTCAGTCCGCTAAAGCTAAAATCATAATTTGGTTTATTTATCATTGGCAAAGGAAATTTTATGGAATTTTTGTCTCCCATTTTTGCAATTCTATCGATTTCTGGTCCTCCTGGAAATGGCAAGTTTAGTATCTTTCCAATTTTGTCAAATGCTTCTCCAGCTGCATCATCAACTGTTCTTCCCAATATTTCAAAATTATCTATATCTTGAAATTTCACTAATTCTGTGTGACCGCCCGAAACAATTAGCGAAATAAATGGAAATTCGATATCACGATGTTCTAAAAAATTCGCACAAATATGCCCTAAAATGTGATTTACAGAAATAAGCGGTTTCTCCAAGCAGTAGGCCAAACTTTTTGCAAATGAAACTCCGACCAAAAGCGAACCAATCAATCCAGGTCTGACCGACACGGCGATAGCATCGATTTCGCTCAAATCCAATTTGGCGGCGCTCAAAGCAAGTTTTACAATTGGCAAAATCCCTCTTATGTGTTCGCGAGAAGCAAGTTCAGGAACAACTCCACCAAATTTATTATGAATTTTTTGTGAGGAAATTATATTCGAATAAATATGAAATTTCTCATTTACAATTGCGGCAGATGTATCGTCGCAAGAAGTTTCAATTCCCAAAATTTTCATTTTTCTGAAAGCCCTTTTTTGAGCATTTTGATGATTTTCACTCTCTCTGGTCTGAACTCAATAAGCTTTATTCCGTCTGGAATTGAAATTAAAACTTTTGCATAACCATCGAGTTCTAAAGATGTTGTGTCTATTGTCACTGAAATTTTTTCATTAGTGATTTTACTTAAAATTTCTTCCTCACCAGAAATTCTAATTGTAGTCCAACTTGGGAGTACTTCGATTCCATCTGGAGTAGAAATTGTAATTTCCGACAACATTTTAGTTTTTATTTGTGGAATTTTTTGGGAAATCATAACATAATTTTTTTCAAGGTTAATATTCATATCTAAAAATGGTTGCAGATTGATTTTAGATTTTTTATTATGCTTTTTTTTGTTAAATGGAACTGTTTCAACTTCCTTAATATTTTTTATAATTGACTTTGGACCAGTCAGTTGCATTATTTTTGGAGATAAATCAAAATTATTTTCATCGAAATTTTTCTTGCTTTTTTTATTCAAAAATACAGGTTTTACTTTGACATTTTTCGAAGCCAAATTATCTAGATTAATTACAATATCTTTCGCTGGAGATTTGTGAATAATTTCTAATTTATGTTCTTCCAATTTGTCGAGTTTTTCAAGCTTAATTGGATAATGGAACGGCCCAAAATGAGAATTTTTCAAGTCAGCAGAATAAAATTCCTTTTTCAATTTATAAAGTAAAATATCTTTCCCGCTTCCTTCGATTGTGAGCACAATTTTTTCCGGTTCATAAGATAACGGAACTAATGTTGATGGTACATTGAGGAATTTTATCGGAATTTCTAAAGTGACTTTATGAATTTGCGTAAGGTTGATTTCGAACCAGATAAAAAGTGCTATAATAAATGCTATAATCCATATCCAAGAATTTTTTTTCATGATTTTTCGTCTTCCTTTTTTCTTTTGTTTAATTTTTTGGATGTCATTGCAATCCAAATGTTTAATGGGTCAATTTTGGTTGCAAGCGTTAAATATTTATTTGCGTTCAAAGTGTCATTTTCAATTACATACAATTTGCTCAAATCTAGATAAGATTTTATGAAAAACATATCTTTAGAAATACTTTTTTTGAAATATTTTATAGCTTGTTTTATCTCGCCAATATTTTGACAGCATTTTCCAAATAAGTTGTAAAATTTTGCTGAAGACATCCCAAAATTTTCTGCTTTTTGGTAATATAAATATGCCTGTATCCAATTTCGCATTTTATCATAACAAATTCCTAAAAGGTAGTGAACATCTGCATTCGCAGGAATTTTGTTTATTTTAATTTTCATCAGCAAATTTATCGCTTTCGTATAATTATTTTCAGCTATATATTGCTCAGAAAGAAAAAGAATAACTTGGACAAATTCTCGATATTTGGGCAATATTCGTTCGAGAATTTTAATAGCTTTTTTTCTTCGATGCTGTTTAGTATAGGCAATTGCAAGATTTAATTCTAATTCGGGAAACTTATTTTCCACCTTCTCATACCATTTTATTGCATAAGAAGTTTTTCCAATTTGAGCAAGGTTTAGATTTCCATATAAAAAATAGAAATAATCTTTATTAGAATGATATTTTATTGCCCTTTTTAAAATTTCTTCTGTCTTTCTGTACAACTTTTTTTTCATATAAATGTGATAAAGCATTTGATGTGCTTTAAGAGTTTCAGGTGCTTTTTCGATAATTTTTTCTAAAATTTCTATCGCTAAAACCCAATTTAAATTTTTGAAGTGGTCAGCTTTTACGAGCATCTTTTCAATTTTATTCATTTTCCAAATGCTTTTTAAAATCTAATAAATTCTTAATAAATTTTTCTTCATCATCTGTCTGGTTGCACATTTGCCTCAATTTTGATGCACCGCAAATTCCTTTTGTGTAATAAGGAACAAATTTTCTAATCGATTTCAACGATGTCTTGCTTCCATATTTTTCGCTCATTTTTTGGAAATGAAGAAGAATCATTTCAATTTTCTCCGAATCCAAAATTTGATTATATGAATTATTTTGTAAATAATTTTTTATCTGACTAAAAATCCAAGGATTACCAATTGCACCTCGTCCAATCATAATTGAATCACAATTTGTTTGCTCGAACATTTTTTTCGCATCTTCTGGAATTTTGATATCTCCATTTCCGATGATTGGAATTTTGGTTTTTTGTTTTACTTTTTTGATTAAATTCCAATTGCATTTTCCAGCAAACATCTGCAACCTTGTTCGCGAATGAAAGATAATTCCAGATGCGCCTTCAGATTCGATTATTTTCACGATTTCAAACAAATTTTCATCAGAATTCCAGCCGGAACGAATTTTTATTGTAAGTGCAAATTTATTGTCAATTACTTTTATTGCAGATGAAACTATTTTTTTAATTTTCGATAAATCTTTTAACAAAGCAGCACCAGAGCCATTTTTGACTATTTTTTTTATCGGACATCCCATATTTATATCGATAAAATCTGGCTGAAAATCTCTTAAAATTTTGATTCCTTCAGCAATTTT
Organism: Candidatus Cloacimonadota bacterium; assembly: GCA_014382495.1. Taxonomy (GTDB): domain Bacteria; phylum Cloacimonadota; class Cloacimonadia; order JGIOTU-2; family JGIOTU-2; genus JACNJR01. The sequence continues at coordinate 6,278 of JACNJR010000065.1, forward strand.
TTTTGCATCATTTCCAAAAATTTGCAATCCGATTGGACGCTCTGCTTCATCAAATTCTGCCAAAATCTTTGTTTTCTGATTTCGGTGAATCAATGCATCTGCACTTATCATTTCGCTAATCACAACATCTGCGTCAAATGATTTGCAGATTTTTCGATAAACAGAATTCGTATATCCTGCAATAGGTGCAAGCCAAATTTTATTTGAAAAGATAGAATCCATAAAACAAATCATTTTTTTTAGAAAAATCTTGTCAAATGATATAACAATTTGCTTTTTTGTAATTATGAGAAGACAAAAAGCAATCATCTTGCTAAGCGGCGGAATTGACAGTTGCGTTACTGCCGCAATTGCAAACGAAAATCACCAATTATGCTGTCTGCATATCAATTACGGACAAATAACTTCAACGCGTGAAGAGAAAGCATTCAATGAAATTACAAAATTTTTCAATGTAAAAAATAAATTATCCGCAAACTTGCGTATAGATTATCTAAAAAAAATTGGCGGTTCAAGTTTGACAAACAAAAATTTGAAAGTTCCAGAAAACTCACAAAACAGCATTCCAAATACTTATGTTCCATTTCGTAATGCTAATCTGCTTGCAATTGCTGTTTCGTGGGCAGAAGTTATAGACGCAAAAAAAATCTTTATTGGCGCGATGGAAGAAGACAGTTCGGGATATCCAGATTGTCGAGAATCCTTTTTCAAAGCATATAATCAGATGATTCAATTGGGGACAAAATTTACCACAAAAATTTCTATCGAAACTCCAATTTTGCACAAATCCAAAGCAGAAGTTGTAAAAATCGGACTTAAACTGAAAGCTCCGCTACATCTTACTTGGTCGTGTTATCAGAATTCAGAAATCGCTTGTGGTGTTTGTGAAAGTTGTAAATTGAGGATAAAAGCATTTCAAAATGCTGGATTGAAAGATTCAATTCCATATAAAATTCCAATAAAATGGAAATAGAAAAAGTTGTTCGAAAATATATCGATTTTCTCTCATCAAAAAATATGTCAGTGCACACAATTCGCGCTTACGATGTTGATATCAGACAATTCTTAGGATATTCGGTAAAATTTTTCATTGATGAAAAAATTGTAATTTCCAAAATTACGAAAATAATGCTTCGAGATTTCCTTCAATTCCTAAGCGAAAGTGGTGACAGCAATCGCACACTTGCGCGCAAAGTCACATCGATAAAAGGTTTTTTCAAATTTCTTGTTTCACAAAATATCATTTCCCAAAATCCTGTGATTGATGTAAAAATTCCCAAATTTGAAAAACATACAGCAACATTTTTAACTGAAGATGAGATGGAATTTGTGCTTAATATTCCTGCAAACGATAATATTTTGGGAATAAGAAATAAGGCAATTTTGGAATTGCTTTATAGCAGTGGCATTCGTATCGCGGAACTTGCTGGGCTGAAATTGTTAGACATAAACCTAAAAAAGGGATTGATAAAAGTTTTCGGGAAAAGGAAAAAAACTCGAATTATTCCGATTGGCAAATATGCTATGAACGCTCTTCAAAATTATCTGAAAATGAGAAAAAATTTACTGAAAAAAAAATCGCTGAAAACAGTTTTCATTTCAAAAAATGGTAACTCTTTATCTTCTGAAGAATTGCGTTATATCGTAGACAAATAT
>JACNJR010000083.1 GCA_014382495.1 Candidatus Cloacimonadota bacterium
TAGCAGAAGAATTTATGATATTGTAAAGGGGTATGATGAGAGTTTAACTGTAGCTGAAGATTGGGATTTTTATCTTAAAATCGAAGAAAATACAAAAAAGATAAAATGTGTTGGGAAACGCCCACTTTTTTGTTATCGAGTTCATAATACTAGCCTTGGTAAATCTACCAACAAGATTTATTATCAAAAACAACGGGAATTAGTTAAATCTATTGCACTAGAACGAAGAAAATCTAAACGCATTTTAGTTGTCGGTAATAAAGTTGAGAGATTTTATAAAATGAAAATCCTCACAATCCTTGGCACACGCCCAAACTTTGTAAAAGCATCGCCGCTGTCAGAAGCATTAAAGAAAAACAGAATATCAGAAATAATTGTAAACACTGGTCAGCATTATGATTTCAATATGTCTGATATTTTTTTCAAAGAACTAAATATCCCAAAATCAAAATACGATTTGGATGTCGGCTCGGATTCTCACGCCAAACAGACAGGTGCGATATTGTCAAAATTGGAAAAAATTTTAATCAAAGAAAATCCCGATGCACTCTTGGTTTATGGTGATACAAATACAACTCTTGGCGGTGCTCTCGCTGCTGTAAAATTGTATATTCCTATTCTACATATAGAAGCAGGACTTCGTTCATTCAATCGGAAAATGCCCGAAGAGATAAATCGTGTGATTACTGACCATATTTCAGAAATTCTGTTTTGTCCTTCAAGCGTTTCGAAAGAAAATCTTAAGCAAGAAGGAATTGAGAAAAATGTGTTCGTAGTCGGCGATGTTATGTATGATATTTTTAAGAAATGGAAAGCCAAATTTGATTCTGAAAATAAATTTGGCAATTATGCACTTCTGACAATGCATCGTGCGGAAAACACCGTACCAGAAATACTTTGCAAACGATTTGCTCAACTTTCTAAAATAGATTTGCAAATCATATATCCGATTCATCCGCGAACAAAGAAAATTATTTCTCAAAATGAAATTACATTACCAAAAAATATTCAAACAATTGAGCCGTTAGGATGGCTTGAACTAATGAGATTGGGACATAATTCCAAATTTATCATCACAGATTCTGGCGGTTTGCAAAAGGAAGCATTGTGGCTGGAAAAACATTGCTTGACAATTCGAGACCAAACTGAATGGATTGAAACTGTTCAGCAAAATGTGAATCGGCTTGTGAAATTGGATGAAAATATTTCCATTCCAGATTTGACAAAGGGTGATTTCAGAAATCCTTATGGAGAGGGCAATGCTTCTCAAAAAATTGCTAAAATTCTCAAATTACAGTTTGAATAATCCTTGGTTTTTCTTCGTATCTTTGTGATAAAAGGATTTAAATATGAAAAAAAAGATAATTGCAATCATCCCAGCTCGTGGCTGCAGTAAAGGCATTCCACGAAAGAACATAAAAATATTTGCTGGAAAACCACTTGTCGTTCATTCAATCGAACAGGCATTGAATACTTCACAAATTGATGCGGTTTATGTCTCGACAGATGACGCTGAAATTGCAAAGATTTCTAAAAATGCTGGCGCAGAAATCATCAATCGTCCTAAAGAAATTTCTGGTGATATAGCAACGACAGAAAGTGTAATTGCACACGCATTATCGGTTTTGAATGAAAAACCAGACATTATTATTTTACTTCAGCCGACAAGTCCGTTGCGTCCAGAAAATTCAATAAAAGATGGAATTGAAAAATTTTTGAAAAGAAATTACGATTCTCTGCTCAGCATTTCACCGACGCATCGGTTCTTTTGGAAAATAAAAAATGGACAGATAAATGCAGAATATGATTTTTTGAATCGTCCACGACGGCAGGATATTAAGGAAAAAAATATCAATTATGTGGAAAATGGTTCGCTTTATATTTTTTCACGAAAGCATTTTGAGAAAACGGGAAATCGGTTAGGTGGAAAAATCGGATATCTCATTTTTTCTGAGGAATATAGTTATGAAATTGATACTTTTTCTGATTTTGAATTTCTTGAAATATTAGCAAAAAAATTAAATTTTGGAGATAAATAATGAAAACAATTATTTTAGGCGACAAAAAAGTTGGATTTGAATATCCAGCTTTTATTATAGCCGAAGCCGGAATCAATCATCAGGGCGATGTTGAAATTGCCAAAAAACTTATCAAGAAAGCGAAGGAATGTGGAGCAGATGCAGTGAAATTTCAGAAAAGAAAAATTTCGAGAATTCTTACAAAAAAAGGTCTGGAAATGCCTTATGAAAAATATCACAGTTTTGGAAAAACATACGGCGAACACAAAAAAGTTTTGGAACTCTCGAGAAATAATTATTTGGAATTAAAGAAACTTGCTGACAAAATTGGAATTATATTTTGCGCATCTGGTTGGGATGAAGAGAGCGTTGATTTTCTGGATGAATTGGGAATTCCATTTTTCAAAGTCGCATCCGCAGACCTTACAAATTTTCCATTGCTAATTCATATTGCAAAAAAGAACAAACCGATGATTATCTCAACTGGAATGTCTGATTTTGAAACAGTAAAATCGGCATATAATTTAATTTCTGAAATCAATAATCAGATTGCAATTCTGCAATGCACATCGACTTATCCATCTGAATTTGATGAGATTCATCTCAATGTTTTGAAAACTTATCAAAAGGAATTTCCAGATGCTGTGATTGGTTACTCGGGTCATGAACTCGGGATTGCGATTCCACCTGTGGCGATAGCACTCGGAGCAAGAATTATTGAAAGACACTTCACGCTTGATAGAACAATGAAAGGTGGTGACCACGCGGCTTCGCTTGAACCGTTAGGTCTTTCCAAAATGATTCGTGATATTCGACATATTGAATTAGCTTTGGGAAATTTTGACAAACAAGTGCAAAAGTCAGAAAAATCTGTTTTCGAAAAATTAAGCAAAAGTATCGTATCAAAAATTCCGATAAAAAAGGGAGAAAAAATTACTCGTGAAATGCTTACTACAAAAGGACCTGGAACTGGAATTTCACCATCAAAAATGAACGAAATTCTTGGGAAAAAAACAGTTGTGGATATTCCCAAAGATGTCATTATCAAAAAAAGTGATATCGAATGGTAGGATTAAATATGAACAAAAATTTAATTAAAGAAAAAATCGCGAAAATAAAACTTGTCGCAACAGATATTGACGGCGTTTGGACAGATGCAAAAATGTATTATTCGCCAAATGGAGATTTTATGAAAGCGTTTTCGGCGTACGATGGAATGGCGGTTTCGCTTCTCAAAGAGAAAAATATCGAAGTTATGATTCTAACTGGCGAGAAGACAAAAATGGTGAAAAAACGAGCTGAAAAATTGAAAATTAAACATTGCTATCAAGGTGAAAAAGATAAATTATCTCGATTAAAAAAAGTATGCAAAATAATGAAAATCTCGCTGAAAAATGTTGCATTTATAGGTGATGATTTGAATGATTTGGAAGCGTTGAAATCAGTTGGACTTTCTGCATTGACCGCGAATAGTCCAATTTTACAAAAATTTGCACCGGATTTTATTACAACTCGCGAAGGAGGAAATGGCGCTTTCCGAGAATTTGCAGATTTGATTTTGAAATTCAGATAGAATTTAAATAAACTATGCTAATTTATTTTTTTTATCTGATTCTCTCACCAATTTTATGGATAATAATTCATTTTGCTGCTCTGTTCAATTATAAAATTAGAAAGCATTTAAAAGACCAAAAAAGGTCATGGAAAACAGCAGAAAAAATCATCAAGGAAACTAAAAGAAACAGAGATATAGTCGTGTTTCACGCTGCTTCATCAGGAGAATTTGAGCAGATTAAACCTATCTTGAAAAAGATGAATAAAAATAAATTTTTCATACTTCAAACATTTTTTTCACCGACTATATTTAATAAGGAAAAAAACTCCGAATTGTGTGATGTGATTTGCTATCATCCATTTGATTTTCCGTGGTCAGTTTTATCTTTTTTGAGAAAATTTAAACCAAAATTTTACATAATTACGCGACATGACATCTGGCCAAATTTTCTTCATTTTGCACGAAAATTTCAAACTCGTTGTTTCCTAATAAATGCAAATCTCCACAAGAAATCTACTCGATTAAAATTCGGCTTCAAACAGTTCAACAAGTGGCTTTTTTCTAACTTTGAGACAATATTTACAGGTTCTGAGCGATTGAAGAAAAATCTATCAAAATTAGCAGAAAATGTTTCAATATTATCAATTGGCGATTCTCGATTTGACCAAGTTATTGAAAGAAAAAATAATTTGAAAAAGGAATATTTTCCGAAAGAAATTTCTCAAACAAAAAACATCATTTTTGGAAGTATTTTGAAATCAGATTTTGATGTTATTTTTCGTGCTTTGAAAATCAATTATCCAAATGGTGATAAATCTTTAACCGAAAAAAATCACCGATTGATGTTTGTTCCACACGAAATTGATGAAAAAACTCTAATCAAAATTCAGTCAAATTTGAAGGAACTCAAAATTCAGTCAGAAAGATATTCAGAATCGAATGGAAAAATTCCTAAGGTTGCAATTATAATGGATGTTGTCGGCATCTTGGCAGATTTATATAAATATGCAGATTTATGCTATGTTGGCGGTGGTTTTGGAGCGGGAATTCATTCTGTCATTGAACCGGCAGTTTATGGCTGTGTTGTTTCATTTGGTCCGAATATTCATATTTTGGATGAAGCAATCGAAATGTATGAACAGAAAATTGGAACACTGATTCGTAACCCGAATGAACTTTCGGAATTCCTAAAGCTAATTGATGAAAATCTGAAATTAAAAATTATTCAACTAAATTCTCAAAAATTTGTGTATGATTATCAAAATGTATCTGAAAAAATAATTGAAAATATCTTTAAAAATAGTTCTGATTTATAAAGTTGAAAAATTATTTTATGAAAAAATTTATTATACTTTTAATTACGATTTTGCTTTTTTGCTGCAAAAGCAAAGAGAGCAATATCTCGCAAAAAGAAATTCTTGAAAGTGTCGAGATTACCGATACACTCGTAATTTACAGCTCATCAAAAGATAAAATCGAGTGGATTTTATACGCTGATTATATGCAAAAATTTGCTAACGAAAACACGATAAAATTTCAAAATATAAAATTGGAGATTTTCGATTTGAATGAAAATTTATCCTCAACAATTTTTTCCGATAGTGCAAAAGTTGATGAGAAAAAAAATATTATTTATGCAAATGGAAATGTGAAAATTTACTCACAAAAAGGTGATCTTTTTAGTAATTCCTTAGTTTGGGACAAAAATAAGGGCGAGATATTTTCCGACGATTTTGTGAAAATTATCAAAGATGGAAATGTTATTTTGGGAGAAAGATTGCGAACAGATTCAAATTTTGAGCATGTGATTCTGCAAAAAGTTTCAGCAGAAGGTGAAGTGGAAGAGAGTAAAAATGTTTGGTAAAAATTTTTTTCTGTTTTTATTGTTATTTTGCACAAATATTACTTTATTCGCAGAAGATAATTTGCGTCATTATGTTCTAAAAAATGCTGATATTTTGAAAATTGACCAAACAGCAAATGAAAGAATTACAACTTTAACTGGCGATGTGCACCTAATTTATGATAACATTGAATTTTTTGCTGATAACGCACAAATTTTTCAAAACCAAAAAAAAATAAAGTTGACCGGAAATGTGAAAGCAATTGACGATACTTTGGAAACTGGAGCCCAAAAAGCAAAATATTTTGGAGATGCAAAGAAATTATTTCTCGAAAAACAAGCATATTTTATTGAAAATAGTAAGGAAAAAAAATTGCGAAAAGTTACAGCAAATAAAATCAACTATAATAGAAATGAGAAAATCGTAATTGCGGAAAAAAACGCAACTGCTGAAGATTTTACAGAAGATATGATTCTATGTGCAAATTACATAAAATACGATCTAGGAGCAGGATGCGGAGTTGCTCGTCAAAATCCCGAGTTGATTTTCCTCAGAGATGATACATTGAAAATATCGAGTAAGCAGATGGAATTTTTTACAAATAAGAAAAAATTTACTGCAACATATGATGTAAAAATTGAAACAAAAGATACCCAAACTCAATCAAATTTTTTATTATATTTCGAGAATATGGAAAAGGCAATTCTTCTTGGAAGACCTGAATTTTATAGCAAAACAACCGATGCTTTTGCTAATGAATTTCATATCTATTTTAAGAATGAAAATATTGAAAAATTGGTGTTAATTAATAATTCTGAAATGCATTTCAAAAATAAAAATCAAGATAATAAAATCAATTATCTCTTTGCAAAAAATATTCAACTTCATTTGAAAAACGAAAAAATAAATTATATTTATGCTATCGATGTTGAAGAAAGTTGTATCGAACAATCTCAAACAGAAGAGGAAGATTTTTTTAAAAATAAATTGACAACTAAAGAATTAGAGGTCTTTTTCAATCTTAAAGAAGAGGTTGAGAAAGTTATTGCAAAAGACGAAATAAGCGGGAGATACAGTTTTCACAAAAATATAAAAGTAAAAAAATAAAAGAGTGAATATTTTATGAAAAGTAAAATTCAAACAAAAGATTTAGTAAAAATTTATAACAAAAAAAGTGTTGTAAATAAAATATCAATTTCTGTAGAACAAGGCGAAATAGTCGGCTTGCTTGGACCGAATGGTGCAGGAAAAACAACAACCTTTCATATGATGATCGGGTTAATAAAACCAAATTCGGGTTCAGTAATTTTTAATGGAAATGATATAACCAAAATTCCGATGTATCAGCGCGCCCGATTAGGAATTGGCTATCTTTCGCAAGAACCATCAGTATTTAGCAAACTTACCGTAAGAGACAACATTCTCGCAATTCTTGAGACATTAAAACTATCCAAAAACGAGCGGTTGAAAAAACTGGACGAAGCTTTGTCCGAACTTGATCTAAACAAATTAGCAAACCAGAAAGCATATTCACTTTCTGGCGGCGAAAGAAGAAAATTAGAAATCACTCGCTCGCTCATCACCAATCCGCATTTCATTTTTCTTGATGAGCCATTTTCTGGAGTTGATCCATTGGCTGTTGCCGATATTCAAAATATTGTGAAAAAATTGCAGAAAAAAAATATTGGGATTTTGATAACTGACCACAATGTCCTTGATACTTTACAAATCACGGACAGAGCGTATATTATCTATCAAGGAAAAGTTTTGCTGTCAGGAACTTCAAAGGAACTTGTAAATGATCCTCAGGCGAGAAAAATATATCTTGGAGAAAAATTCAAAGAGTATGATTTCTAATGAAAAATAATTACCAGGTTGCAATTGTTGGCGGAGGACCCGGCGGATATGTAGCCGCAATCCGATTGAACCAATTGGGTGTTGATACAATTCTTTTTGAAAAAGAAAAACTCGGCGGTGTCTGCCTGAATTACGGATGCATTCCAACAAAAACATTGGTTGCAAATGCGAATCTATTTGAAGCGATTAAAAATTCAGAAAAATTCGGAATCAAATGCACAAAACCTGAAATTGATTGGGAAAAAATTCAAACTCGTAAAACAAATGTCGTTACTAATTTAGTTAAAGGACTTCAACATATTTTTTCAAAAAGAAAGATTGAAATTTGCAGTAAAAAAATTTATAAAATTAGTTCTGAAAACAATTCTCATAAGCTGTATTTCGATAAGAAAAATGAATCGTTTATTGAAGCAAAATTCATAATTATTGCAACCGGTTCGGGACCAAAACAACTTCCGAATCTGAAATTTGACCACAAATTTATTCTGTCGAGTAAGGATATTTTATCAATTGAAAAAATCCCCAAAAAGTTGGCGATAATCGGCGGAGGTGTTATCGGGTGC
>JACNJR010000006.1 GCA_014382495.1 Candidatus Cloacimonadota bacterium
CTTTTTTATAAATTTGCGTAGAGCACGGAGCAAAGAGTCCCGTTAGCTCCACCAAAAAAATCTACTTTTCTAAATTTCCAAATATTATTCTTTCACAGCAATTACATAAAAGAACTTTTTCGTATTAGAAATCGCTGCCGTCCAACTCTCTCCATCAAATGTCCCAGTTTCGTCAAGTGCGAAACCGCTGTATGGATTATCGGAAGAATATACTTTGTAGGAAGTCGCCCCAGAAACCGCATCCCAACTGATTTGAACAGAATCTTGAGCAACAATTGCAGTCACATTTGCAGGAATATCTGGGATATTTCCAGATTGGTCATAATAAAATGCACCCATATCACTTCTCGTTCCATCTGGGTCATTGTATTGTGAATCTGGATTCCCCACATCAATGCACGGTGAACTGCTCAAAAGATGAAGGCATTCCACGCTACTTGTATCAGTTGTTACAAATAGCGGATCGTCAGAAATGTTCCCAGTTCCTCCACTATAAAAATACATATCATTGTAACAGATATTAATATTTGATGAAGTTACATCTACAGCAAATTGTGTGTCCCAAATGATATTATTAAAAAATTCCGCAGTTGTATTTAAAGTTTGTAATCCATATTCAAATCCATAAAATGTATTATTGTAAATATTGGCTCGATTCAAATCTTCAACATAAATCCCTTTTGTGCCAGATGCCCATTTGGACGAACTATGCTGAACACGATTGCCTGTCAAAGTTGGAGTTTCGTTAGCAAGCAAATCATCTCCCGAAAAATCATAATAAATTCCATAAGCAAATTCATCAAATTCATTTTCATTCATCGTTACTGAGACATATCCATCTATGTGAACCGCCTTTGTCAAATCTCTACTTTTTGATGAACTGTGCTGAACCCTATTACCCGTTAAGGTTGGTGTGGATAAATCGCCAGAGCTATTTTCGATGTAAATTCCTGCATCATAACTTCCACTGATAACATTGTTTAGGAGTGTATCATTGCAAGCACCAGATAGCGTTATTCCATAAACTGCTGCACGCGTTTGCCAATCAACGCCATATGAGATATTACAATTTTGAATTGTTGCTGAAGAATTTTCCAAATAACATATAGCATTGACAAGCGAATCATTAGTCGCAGAATATACCATAGTTGTTGAATCAATACAAGGACTAGATCCAATTACAGTAATAGCTGGTAAAGCCCCACTAATTTCGCAATTTGTCAAAGTGGAATTAGATGATTCCCCACCAAAAAAAGTTAGACCATTCCAAAAGTAGTCGCCATAACCAGCATTATACAAACTAAAAATAGCACCATCGGCATTCAATGTGCCATTTATTGTAATTTCGACACCTTCTGTCAGAATAAATTCAGCGTTATCTGCATTAATAATATTACCGCCTGGTATGGTTTGATTTCCCGTTATGTACCAAAATGGAGAATTTCCTACATCAAAACCACTTCCCCAGTTTCCTCCAGGAATTTCGTAACCAACAATAACAGATTCTGAATATGTGTCAGAGTTTTGCATCTCATCATATATTGTCAGTGAAACGTCATAGAGACCGGGCAAGTTGTAAGTATGAATCACATTACAACTTGAGTCACAAGATGCAGTCATACCATCTCCAAAATCCCAAGACCAATAAACAATAGGCAAAGAACCACTACTTGATAAATCCATAAATTCTACAGATAAATCCTCCCCATCACCAAAACCAGCAGAAACATCTATTGTAAATTCAGCTATTGGTGGTATAAAATTTTGAACTGTTACAATTACATCATCACTATCTTCCGTTCCGTCTGAACATGTAACAGTCAGGGTAAATGTATAGGCAGTAATATCTGTAACTTCCGGCGCTGTGAAACTCGGTGTCGCTGAAGTTGCATCATCTAAAAGACCTGCCAATTCGCCTGTCCAAAGATAAGTAAATGAATCTTGATCAGGATCATAAGAACCTGTTCCATCTAATGTAACCGAACTACCTCCATAAACAGTTTGATCATCGCCTGCGTTGGCAACTGGCGGAAGATTGGCATTCTCTACAATCAAAGTTACAGGAATTGTAACATTTTGATTTTGTGGATCATTACTCGTTATCGCAATATCTGCTGTATAAGTTCCAAAATCTAAATCAGCAGAATTGAAATTTACTGAAATATCATCAGTTTCATTATAATTACAACTTCCAGAAGTTGGTGATACCGAAAGCCACAGAGAAGTTTCCTCACCAGAAATTTTAACATTGTCGATTGCCCAGCCAGTTCCCCAACCACCATTGTCATTAGAATGGAATGCAAATTTGACATTATCGTAACCACAGTATTGTGAAACATCTACATTGATACTTGTCCAGTATGTTCCCATTGTTTCATTCCATTCAACAACAAGTGACCAATTATAACCGCCATCTACGCTTGCTCGCAAATGAGCAGTTTGATTGTACTCTGCGGTAAAATAACTATCAAATTCGATAGCAACTGAAGTTGCATTTGTTAAATCTAAAACAGGTGTAATGAGATAATCCATACTTCCATTATCATTTGCTTCATCATCATTTGAACAGGCATAATAGCCGCTATATCCCGTTGGAATTGACCAGTAAGGACTAGAACCATTTATTGTAACGAACCAACCTTGAGATGAATATGTTGTCATCGTCCAGTCCGCAGGAATTACACCATCTTCAAAATCTTCAAATAAGTATTCCAACTTCTCATTTTTACTAGTACCGCAGCCAATTGAGTAAGATAAATTCGAACCTTCATCTCCCACATTTGTGATATAAAGTGTGCTTGTGCCAGTTTCGTTCGTATTAAGTGTTTGAGCAAATGAATCGGGAGAATAATAAATAGTTGGAGTCGCTGGCGCTGTGAGTGTAAAATAATAATCGCTGTAATCATAAGTGTTAGAATTAATAGTGTCAATAATCTTAATTTTATAATCACTTGCAGCGGACAGATCCTCAGAAATATTCCAGCTGTAAGAACCGTCGTCATAAGTGCTAGTAACAATAGTAGCATGGAAATTGCCGCTTTTGTAAAGTTGAATTTTTACATAACTTCCTGTATTTCCACTTGTCCAAGTAATGTTATGGGTAGAACCGACTAACCAATTTTCACCGCCATTGGGGTCAGTTACTGTAATTTCTGGTTCTACGATATCTTCAGGAAAGAGATTGAAAATTCCACCCTGATCGTCGGTGAAACTGTATCCACCCGGATTTAGATTAGTCAAATAATAATAGCCATTATAATATCCACTCCAACCCCAATTAAAATGAAAATAATTTGTACTTTGATAACCATCTAAGTTAAATGCGTGTCCTCCATCTCCATAGCCACGATAAACAAGAGGTCGTCCATTATCCAATTCCGTGCGAAGCATACTTTCCCAGGTGGAAGATGAATAACTATTTTTTAGTTTAAAATTTGCAGAAGGGTCGTAACCGAAATATGTTTCCAAAGATGTTAATGCGCTTGGAGAATATTGGCCAACCCACGCACCAGAACCATCCCAACTATAATCCATTTCCATCGCAACACCGCAGTGATAAAGAAGTTCACGAGTTGCATTCGTGGGTGAGCTGTTGTTCATTGCTGCCCAATCATAAGTAGTTGCACCAAAATTTGCGGAGAGGGTTCCATAAGGCGAACAATAATAACTATGCGAACCTGATCCCTGAGCTGGATATGCCCAATATTTCATAACTTGAGCAGTTGCTACAGCCACACAACCAGCGTAAACATATCCGCCTGGACCATTGCCATCAGGAGGACAATATGTATTCCACGAATAATCTTGATCCCAGGTTGTTGACAAAAGTGGTGATACATCTCGTAGGTTTCTTGATTTTTCAAATTTTTCTGTTTCAACATTTAATCTTTGCCACTCATTGCTGATTTTTTTGTCTGCAGAAAGATTATTTTCTTTTGCAAAAATAATCTGCTCTTTGAAACTTTCCAACATCGCATCAAATTGCGGAGGATGATTTTTCTCTCCATAATGTTGTTCAAATGAGTATCCCAAAACAGGGAAAACAGCATCATCGGCGGCAACTATCACGAATCCATTGTTTCTAAAATTGAAAATATAATAGAGATTTTCCGCATCTTGTCGCTCTGTAATTGTCTCAATTACATATGTTCGTTTTACATCATTTCTTTCGTAATAGAGATTTTGCGCAACGCGTTTCGCTATTTGTTCATTAATTGGCAAGGAGAAAACTAAAGAAAAACTAGTGAGTAATAAAATAGATAAAATAATAATTTTTTTCATCTTTTGCTCCTTTTTTTATTTTGGGACAACTTATTATATTTTAATTTTTTTGTCAATAAAATAATAATAATATTTATTTTTTTGAATCTATTTCTATTTTCAGTTTTTCAAGTAATTCTCTCGCCATATCAATACCGGCTCTAAAAGAGCATTCTTCAAAAAATTTGATGGCTTTTTCTAATTTTAATTTTGATTTTTGAGGTTGCTTTTGCTCAATGTCTAATGTTGCTAAATTAAACCAAGTTCGTCCTTCGCCATCAATATCACCGACTTTTTGCATAATTTTTTGCGCTTTCAGATAAAATTTTTCAGCTTCATTATACTCTTTCTTTGCTTTACAGATATTCCCCAAATTCATAAATGTATGAGCTTCTCCTTCCGGGTTGTTCAATTCCCTTTGCAAGTTCAGATTTTTCAAATATACATCTTTTGCTTCATCAAATTTTTTCAATTCAAACAATGTGTCGCCAAACAAATCGTTTGCAAAATCAAGTCCTCTTGTGTAAGAAATTTCTTCGCATATTTTTTTGCACTTATCCAAAAAAGACAAAGCATCTTCGTATTTCTGCTGCCAATAATAATTTTGAGCGATATTGTAGAGGATTAATTGTTCTTGAATTTTGTTTCCAATATCCTTTGCTAATTCTAAACCTTCACGATAATATTCGAGCGCTTTTTCGTTTTGACCTTGAGATGAGAGAATTGCTGCGAGTTCGGGAATTAGTTTGGCACATTCATGCTTATTTCCCATTTTTTCTGCGAATTCTAAAGCGTGTTCAAAATTGTTTTTTGCCTTGTCCTTATTTCCTAATCGAGAATTTACAGTTCCAATATTATGCAAAGCGCCAATTATGTTAACGGTATTGTCTAATTTTTTTGATATTTGATAATAGTTGTTAAAATATTCCAGCGCTTCTTCATATTTTGCCTGTTCTCGTTTGAAAATTCCGATAATATTCGATATACGGCTCTCAAATTCAAGTTCATTTTTCTCTCTGAATTTTTTCAACAATTTGTATGCACTCTTTTCAAATTCTTCTTGATAATTAAGATATTTTAGTGCTCGTGAATGCAATATTTCAATATGATATTTGTATTTTATATTTTTTATTTTATGAATAATTTTTTCTGAAACTTTTTTTAAATCCGAATAATCCTCAATATCCAAAAAATACTTTGCGGAAAAATAAAAATATCTATCTTTCTGCTCAATATCTAAGAAAAACATTTCATCCAGTTTTTCTAATTCAGATTTTACTTCTGACATTTTACCAATTAAAGATAGCAGTTCAATTTTGCTTAAAATAATTTCTTCGGCAAGTTTGTGTTCTGCTTTTTTCTTGATTGATAGAATATTCAATAATTTATTAAAATATTTTATTGCATCTTGATTTTGATACATCTCTTTTGCATAATTTCCTGCTTTCGTAAGATATTCGAGAGTTTTATTTCGGATTTCTGCCTTTTCATAATTGTAAGCTAAATCTGCATAATAATTTTTCAACTCTTTTTTATGAATTTTTTCAATTGCTTTCGCGGCGAATTCGTGCAGTTCGCGTAAGCGTTTTTTCAGTTGCATTCCATAAATTGAATCTCGTATCATAGCATGATTAAAAAGATATTTTATTTGTGAGACGGAATCCCAAATGTGTTCGTCCTTAACATCTTTGATTAATTTCACCAATTTTTCTTGGCTAACTGGCAGAAAATTATTCAGCATTTCAAAGAGAACATCAATTGTAAATTCCTGTCCCATCACGCAAGCGGTTTTAACAATCTCCTTCAATTCAGAAGTAAGTTTATCAATTCTTGCCATAATAATTTCGCTGATACTTGTTGGAATATTGATTGCCGATTTAGAGAGTTTTAATTGTCTGTTGAGAATTTTTTGTTCCATCAAATACAAAACAATTTGCTCGATATAAAATGGATTACCTTCACTCTTTTCGAAAATAAACGAGATTGTCTCTTCTGGAACAGATTTGGCTCCAAGTTTAGATTTAATTAAATTTTCCGAACCTTTCTTTGATAAAAATTGCAAATTTATTCTATCTTCAAAAATACCTTTCAGGTCAAACTCAAAAGGTGAACCATCAACATTAAATCTACAAGTTGTGATAATCAAGAAAGGATAATTTTCTGCATTTCTCGTCAGAATTTTCAGCCACTTTTTTGTGTCGCTGTCAATCCAATGTCCATCTTCCAATTCGACAATCACAGGTTTTCTCAAAGTAGTCGCAATGACGAGATTTCGTAAAGCAAAGAGCGTATTTTCAAATCTGTTTTTTTTGTCTAATTTCTCATAAAGAGAATTTTTCCAATGGAAATTTAACAATGCACCAATTAGCGATTTTGAAGAAATAAGTTCTTTTTTCAATTTATCATCATCAATTTGCTGCAGTAACCAGTCCAATTTTTTCTCAAATTCTCGCCTGTTTTTCGGCTGAGTTTGTTTTTCAGATTGATTAAAATAACTCTTCAGAAAAAATATTATTGGATTGAAACTTTTATGCAAAATTTCATCGCAAGGGAAATAAAACCAGTTATAGTCCTGCCTTCTCAAACTATCTTTGAGTTCATAAACAAGTTTACTTTTCCCAATTCCAGCGATGCCATCAACATAAACAATTCCTGCAAATTTATTTTTGTGAAGTGGATTAAGGAATTTTTTCAATTTCTGCAATTCTTTATCTCTACCAATTAATTTTCCTGAAAATTTATCCTCTTTTACATCTTCTTTTTTCTCATTAAGTTGATATGTCTGAATTTTTAACTTAAATCCTTTCAGTTTTGCTTCCTTCAAAATTTCAATTTCGTAAAGTTCCTTAATTTCTCGGTAAATATATCTATCAATAAGAATCTGATTCCAATTTGCGTAAATCATAAAACGAGCTGCGAGATTGACAGACATACCAAGAGCAGTATATTCGTTTCTTATTTTGCTTCCGACAAAACCAGCAAAGGCAGTGTAATAAGTCAGGCCTATTTTAGTTTTAAAATTTTTAATCTTATTTACAGCAAGAACGAAATCGCAAGCGCGAATATGAATTTTTTCTTTTGCGATTGGAGCGCCAAATAAAACAAGTATAATCGCACCTTTATCACCAAAATCAATTTTGTTCAAATATCCGCCATATTGATAAGTCAAATTAAGAATTTCCGCGATTTTTTTATCAAAATTTCCTCTTTCTTCAAATGAAATAAAGCAAGAAATTACATTTCTGAATTCCCCTTTCGATTTTAATTCAATAATTGGGTCAGAAATAAATGGAGTTAAGTCAGAATTTTTAACTTCTTTTGTAATAATTTTATTTGGTGAAATTTGGGGAACAGAATTAAGAAGATAATTATTCCCATTTTTTGAAAATTTGGATTGTTTAGATTTCTTTTTTAAAAATTCATCAACAATTATTTCTCCTGCCTTACATTGAGCTTCACAATTAGCAGCTCTATAAATTACTTTTCCCATAAAATAATATCCAATAATAATTTCAGAAGGAATAATTTTCCAAAGTACTTTTCCAAAAGAAAGGCCAATTTTCACTTCTAAATTATAAGTTCCGAATTTTGTTTTTTGAGTTCCAATGTCTTTGAAAATATTTTGGATTTCTTTTGCTGAAACTAAAACAGAATCTGGATTTGCGTTCGTTCTCGGGAATATTGCCGTGAATGCATCGCCGGCAAAAGTTGAAACAAAACCATTGTATTGATAAATTTTTTCGATTGATGGAGTAAAAATTTCATTGATTATTTCGGTTAATATTTCCGCTCCTTCATTTCCATTTTTCATCAGATTTTCTGTCATCTCGGTAAATCCAGAAATGTCGATAAACATTGTTGTTGAGTCGATTTCGTTTGTGAGAATATTTTTATTATAGTTTTCGATAATAATTTTTGGAACTAAATTTTTCATCTTTATTTCCTTTTATTTTATGCCAAAAGCAAGTTTTTCGGACTAAAATTTTCTGAAAAATATTTTTGATAAATGTCAAAAAATGCAGATATTATTCCCAAAATTTTCTGTCCAAACTGCGATATTGTATGGCTTCGCTAATATGTGCTGGACGGATTTCGGAAGTTTGTTCCAAATCAGCAATAGTTCTCGAAACTTTCAAAATTCTATCGTAAGCTCGAGCAGAAAGCCCTAATTTTTCAATTGCAATTTTCAAAAGCTGTTTGCACTCGTTATCTATTTTGCAATATTTTCTTAAATGTTTTGACTCCATATCCGCATTCGAAAAAATATTTGGATTATCCTTAAATTTTTCTAATTGGATTCTTCGTGCTGCATCAACTCTCTTTTGGAGATGAATAGATTTTTCACCTTTTGGGTCGGAAGAAAGTTCGTCATATTTCACAGCCGGAACTTCGATATGAATATCAATTCTATCGAGCAGTGGACCGGAAATGCGCGCCATATATCGCTGAATCATTGCTTGTGAACAGGAGCATGTATGTCCTGGAACATTGCTTCCAAAATATCCACAAGGGCACGGATTCATAGAGGCGACGAGCATAAAATTTGCTGGGAATGTCATTGATTGTGCTGCTCGGGAAATAGTAACAGTGCCATCTTCGAGCGGCTGGCGCATTACTTCTAAAACAGATTTTTTGAATTCAGGAAATTCATCGAGGAAAAGAACTCCATTATTTGCGAGAGATACTTCGCCGGGTTTGGGATAACTTCCGCCACCAATAAGTGCAACATCTGAAATTGTATGATGCGGGGTTCGAAATGGTCTCGATGCTACCAATGCCTGTTTCTCCTTCAAATTTCCTACGACAGAATGGATTTTCGTTGTTGTCAGAGCTTCGTCAAGTGTCATTTTGGGAAGAATTGTCGGTATTCGTTTGGCGAGCATTGTTTTGCCAGAGCCGGGCGGTCCAATCATTAAGATATTGTGACTGCCCGCAGCAGCGATTTCCAAAGCCCGTTTTACATTATATTGACCCTTCACATCGAACATATCGAGAATATTATCACGTTCATTTGAAAAAATTGATGAGAGATCGACGCTTGTCGGTGAGATGGTGATTCTGTTTTCCAAAAATGAGATGCATTCAGAAAGAGTTTTAATTGGAAACACAGAAATATCTTCTACGATCGCCGCCTCTTTCGCATTCTCTTCTGGAACGATAATGCCCTTTAAATTCTGTTTTTTCGCAGCGATTGCTATTGGCAAAATTCCTCTTACCGGTTTGATTTCTCCGTTCAAAGACAATTCTCCCACAAGCCCAAATTCATTCAGAATATTTGGAGAAATTTGCTTGAGCGAAGTAAGTATCCCGATTGCAATCGGCAAATCGAAGGCGACTCCCTCTTTTTTCACATCTGCTGGAGCCAAATTGACAGTATATCCCTTTGCTGGAAAAAAATAACCGTTGTTTTTTATTGCGGCTATCACCCTATCTTTGCTCTCTTTTACTGAATTTGTTGGAAGTCCAACTGTTGTGAAAAACGGCATTGAAGCTTTCTTTGTATCCACTTCAACATCGATCGGAATTGCATCAATTCCTAAAATTGAAAACGAAAATACTTTTGTAAACATAACACAAAATTGCTAAAAGGAATTATTATCAGTCAAGATAAAAATTCTTACCGTAAATTATATCCAATTGAAAAATGCAATTTGTTTTGAGTGAAGTCATATTTGTAATAAATTGGATTAATGTATTCTTCATCTAGGGCTTTTTCAATATTTTTTTCGATAACATTACAATCGAGATATTCATATCCAATCTTGCAGAAAAGATTATTCAAAGGTTCAAATTCCAATGAAAAACCAAACTTATTTTTAGTATATTGATGTCCATATAAAAATTTTTCGGCAGGCGGAATTGTATATTGATATTTGATGCTATCTTGCGCACCTTTGCGATAACGAGAATAATCAAATGAAATTTTTGTTTTCTGATTTAGATGATAATCGATCCCAAAATAAAAATTATCCGAATTCTGCCCAGTCCAATATCCCATAGTATAGCCATAAATTTCATCATCAAATTTATATCCATCTGAAGTTGCTTCATTAATCGGAAATTTATGTGTATATGTCCACGGATTTAGGCGAGTGTATTCTATTCTGAAATCTAAATCTTTGAAAATTGGCTCAACGAAATAACTTCCAATCTGAAATCCTACATAATTATGAGATTCATTCGCGTCAAATATTTTTGAAAGTTTCATCTCATCAATCATAAACGAGCCATAAATTTTGCAAAAATTTATCGGAATCCATTCAAAATCTATTCCATTTAGATAATTATCTTGGTCATTTGTATAATGTTGAGCAGACCAGAAAAGCATAACAGGAATGAAATAAACGAGTTCCGGTTCGCGTTCTCCATAATATATCAATTCGCTTAATCCAAATTTGAGATTTTTTAATGGCGTGATTTCCAGACGATGAGCAGCGATATATTTTTTCTTGTAAAATTTTCTACGCAACTTTTCATCATCACCCCAATAGGTAAAAAGGGAATCCTCAATATTACTTTCCAGCCAGCCGTGAAAATATGTAAGATTTAGCCAATTGCTGAATTTCGCTTTTAACATAACTTGCGGATATGATGGTGCTTTGTCGCTTATGAACAAGCTTCCTGTTTTTCCGCATCCCCAATAATTTGAAAATCTTCCGATAATCAAATCTGCGTGTTTTGTCGAGAATGAAACATACGCATCGACTTCGTCATAATATTTTTTATCGCTAACTAATGCGCCAATGCCTTGTTTGGGAGAATCTATTTTTCTGCAATCGTGATAATTTCCCCATTCAGCATTATTCACTCCGTAAAAATAGAAACCAATTTTATCGCCCAAATAGCCGTAAATTCTGCCACCGCCAGTTATTCTGGTGTTGTCTTCAGAAAAATATGCGCTGTCACTTTCATTTATTTTGCTTCTTATTCTAAAAATTGGATTGAAGGTGAGAAAATTGTCCTCAAAATAAAATTTATATGGAAATTCTAATGGCTTCCATTTTTTTTCAGCGTTAATTTTTTTAGAAGAATTTAGAAATTTTTCTTCGTAAGAAAATTTTTTTATCTGATTTTTCAATCCATCTTTTTCGCATTTACTTAAAGAATTATAATTTTCTCCTTCGGATATTTTGTGCAAAATTTCGATAATTTTTTTTCGTGAAATCGGCTTTGTTGAACTTGAAATATCTATTCCAACTTTTATTTCTACTCTTTCAAGAAAGTCGTAAACATCGTTGTCTAATGAAACAAAGACAATTTGTGCAATCAACCTAATAGAAAATATTGCTAAAAAAAAGAGAATAAATATTTTTTTCATTTTACCAACTTTGATATATTTTTCAAATCTGAATAAAAGATAAAAATAATGAAAATTATTGTCAAAGAATATCAATTTATTTTTTTTAAAGAAAAACTTGACACAAAATTTGACGGAAATAAAAAGTTAACCAAACATTTTTATAAGGAGTAAAAATGAAAAAAGTAGTTTTTAAGTTTTGTGGTTTTTGGATTGTTTTATTGGTTTTTCTGTCAGCTTGTGCTGTTCCACCTCCGCCTGTTTCAGAAATGCAATTAAACGATGCAAAGACAGCAGCGTTGAAACTTGAGGAAACTGTTGCAGATCAGAATGCTCAAATTGATAATTTGAAAGCGCAACTTGAAGAGAAAGATTCCGAGTTGCAAAAGTTGAAAGAGTACGAACAGCAGTTAAAAGATGAAGGATTTTTGGAGGAGGAATAAATGAAAAAATATTTAATCACAATCATCTTGCTGATTATTCCAATTTTTCTTATAGCAGAATTGAGTTATCTTTCCGAAGAGGAATATAAAGATCTCTCGAAAAAAGAGCGTTTGAAATATTGGGATAATCTTGAAAATGAAGTTATGATGTGGCAACAAAGAGAAGCAGATGCAAAAATTGCTATCGAAAGAAATGAAAAAGAGCTCAAAATGCTTGAGCAAGATATCGAAAACACAGATGCTGAATACGAAAATTTGATGAGTGAAATCACGGCAGCACTTGGCGTTGTCTCACACGGCGAACTTGTTGAATGTCAAAATCAGCTTAATGAAATTCGTTCAAAACTCGATTATTATGGGCGTATGCCAGATTCGGATTTGTATAATAATAACAAAGAAATTCTTGCCTTCATTGACCAGTATAAGAATTTGAAGGGGAAAAATATTGCGAAAGTTCCGGAATTTTCGGACGAATTTACTGAATTAGATAGAAGTTTTGAAAAATTAGAAGATGACCTTGAAAATGCAAGACCGAAGTATTATGAGGATACTCATATTGTCGTAAAAAATGAATATCTCTACAAAATCTCCGGCTATCAGCACATTTACAACGACCCTACAAAATGGGGAATTATTTATCGTGCAAATCGTGACCAGATAAAAGATCCTGATTTGATTTATCCTGACCAAGTTTTGAAGATTCCTAAAGGGCTTCCGACAACTTGGAAAGTTTATAGAGGCGAGTGTCTCTGGACAATTTCAAGCTATCCTGAAATTTATGACGATCCTTTCAAATGGCCAGAAATTTTCCGTGCAAATACTGATCAAATTGAAGATCCTGACCTTATTTATCCCAATCAGATTTTACGCATTCCCAGAAATTAATTTTTTATTTTTAGCCCCTTATATTTTTAAAATTTTCAGGAATTTATAAGGGGTTTTTTATTTATGAAAACTGACATCTCATCAAAGACAATATCGAAAGCATTTATCTCGATTATCATTACTGCGATAATAATTTTTTTGCTGAACTTTATTATTAAAGCAAATCCAGAAATTTTTCCTCAAATATTTGGGAAAAAAGAACTTCCCGTAATCGGCAAACCATCGCCCCAAAAAGTCATTGCACCTTTCAAATTTCATATTTTTGAAAATGAAAATATAACCGAAAAAAAACGACAAGAAGTTAAAGAAAATATCCTGCCGATCTATTTCAAACTTCAAAGTGCGACTTTTCAATCACAAAAAAATGTAGATATTTTTCTGGCAGAATTTAACAAGATTAATTCTCAAGAATTATCCGATTTTGAGAAACTAAAACAATTTTCTAAAAAGAAATTTGATATTTCACTTTCCGAATTTTTGCTTCTAAAATCAGAAAAAATTCAAGAATATATTCAAAATGATTTGTTAAAATATATTAAAGATGTTTCCGAAATTGGAATCATTCAGACAATTCCTAAAAAAGATTCGATAATAATTCGCGATTCGGAATCACGGAAAAAGATTTCTTCGGAAGAATTGTTCACAAAAAAAGAAGTGTTTACGAATTTTATAGAAAAAAATAGTGAGAATTTTGATGAGAAAAACCAAATAGATTTGATTGAAACGCTATTAAATATTTTTCTTGTTCCAAACATATCGTTTGATAAAGAAGGAACAGAACAAGAAATTCAGAAAGCCCAAAATTCAATTACAGGAATAATTGATGTGGTCAACAAAGATGAGTTGATTGTTCTGAAAGGTGTAACTATTACGAAGGAAATTCACCGGAAACTTGAAGTCCTCGAACAGAAAAAAAATCAGAAAAATATTTATGAAAATGATAAGAATTTAAGAAAAATCACAGAACCAATTTCTCATTTTGCTTATCTGTTTTTTGTCCTTTCGTTTTTCTTTATTCTCTGCTATTTTTTCCACCCGAAACTGCTTGAAACACCTTCTCTTTTCAGAACATTGTTGATATTTACAATTTTTTTGGCACTCTTCACAATTTTGATTCAATCAGTTTTTGAAGTTTCAATTTTCCTAATTCCATTTGGATTGCCGATAATTTTATTAGCTTTTCTGATTGATATTCCAGCTGCGATAATTTTCGGATTTGTTAATTATTTTCTCTTAACTGCTCTATTAAATTGGAATTTCTTTCCAGCATTTATAATCTCATTTTCGGGCTTGGGGGCAATTCTTGCATTGACGAATTCAAAGGGTAGGCGAGATTTTTATCATTCAACATTTTATATTGTAATTATTTTTGCAGGTTTGAGCTTGATTTACTGGGCATTTTCGACCGAAAGTCATTTGAGAATTTTATCAAATTTCGGGTGGGGAATTTGCGGAGCGATTATTTCATTAATTGGAAGTATGGCGTTGCTCGCACCGATTGAGCAAAGGTTACCAATCATCACAAATATTCATCTTTTGGAATTAGGCGACTTCAGTGTACCTGTTTTGAAAAATCTTTCGGAAACCGCATCTGGAACTTATCATCACAGTATTGTTGTCGGAAATCTTGCTGAAGCCGCAGCAAAAGCTATCGGCGCAAATCCTTTTTTGGCAAGGGTCGGAAGCTATTATCACGATATTGGGAAAACGAAAAATCCAGAATTTTTCGCCGAAAATATCAAAGCAGATGAGAGCCAGCATAAAAATTTGACATCTCGCCAAAGTGCAAAAATTATAAAAGAACATATTGAAAATGGAGTACAATTGGCAAAGGAGAATAAAATTCCAAAAGGGATAATTGATATTATTGAACAGCATCACGGAACATCACAAATAAGTTATTTTTACCAGCAAAGCGTCAAAAATAAAGAGAAAATTGATGAAAAGGAATTCTATTACAATGGTCCGAAACCCAAGACAAAAGAGGCGGGAATTGTTATGATTGCTGACATTGTTGAATCTATGACAAAATCTCTGGAAAATCCAATTATTGGCGAAATTAAAAAAGTGTTAAAAACCGCAATAAGAAAATTGATTGAGACAGAACAGCTTTCTGACTGCGAAATCTCTTTTTCCGATTTGAAATATATCGAAAAAAGTATGATGCCAATTTTGCTTGGAATTTATCAAAAAAGGGTTGAATATCCAGATTAAATGAATGAAAATAATCAAAAAATATTTTACTTAGAAAAGAATAATCTCGATAAAAAAAGAATAAAAAATCTCGTCCAATTCATATTGAAAAATGAGAAAATAACTTCACAAATAGAGTTGAATATTATCATCACAAACGATGAATATTTGCACAAATTGAATAAAAAATTCAGAAATATTGACAGCCCAACTGATGTTCTTTCATTCTCTTTTGATAATGAATTTCCAAAAATCGAAGCGCAAATTTTAGGCGAAGTTTATATCTCTTTTGGCACAGCAAAGAAAAATGCAAAACAACATAAAGTTCTATTGCAAAGTGAAATAGAGCGATTGGTGATACATGGAATTTTGCACCTTATTGGATATGAACATGAAAATAATTCAGGAAAAATCAAGATGCAAACAAAAACCGATTTCTATTTAAAAAATTTTATGGAATAATTAAAAAATGATAGAAATTATTTTAGTTTTACTGTTTTTAGCGCTTTCTGCGTTTTTTTCTTCATCCGAAACTGCGTTTTTTTCACTCTCAAAAGTTTATAGGAAAAAACTCGAAAACTCTTCATCGGCAACCCAAAAACAGATTGCAAAATTGTTGAAAAAACCCAAAGAATTGTTGACTGTAATACTGCTTGGAAATATGGTTGTAAATGTTGCAATAGCATCTTTGTCAGCAGTTGTCGCAATTAAGATAGCCCCAAAATATTCCATCTCCGAATCCATCGCTTTAACTATCGAAATTGCTCTTGTTACGGCTGTCATTCTCCTTTTTGGTGAGATTCTACCGAAAGTTTATGCGCTACAATCTGCAGAAAAATACGCCCAGAAAATCGTCTATCCAATTACATTTTTCAAAATAATTTTATTCCCAATTGTGAAAATTTTGGAAATGATTTCTAATTTCTTTTCTCCTCAAAAAACAACACCAGAATCTTCCAAAATTACTTCTGAAGATATTAAACATATTTTTAATGAAAAAGATGACACCGATATTCCCAAAATCGAAAGAGATATGATAAACAATGCCTTTGAGTTTTCCGATACGAAAGTCAGAGAAATTATGACGCCAAGAGTTGATGTCATTGCCAAAAATGCAAACGACAAAATGACAGATTTGATTGAAACGATTCAAAAATCTGGATTTTCGAGAATCCCAATTTTCGTAGGTAACATCGATAATATTATTGGAATGGTCTACAGTAAAGATATTATTTTGAATCGAACTGAAAATAAAAATATCAAAAATTTGATGAGAAATTGCTATTTTATTCCTGAAAATATGAAAATTAGTTATCTCCTAAATTATTTTCAGAAAAACAAAATTCATCAAGCAATTGTTGTGGATGAATATGGCGGAACTTCCGGTTTAGTTACTCTGGAAGATATTTTAGAAGAAATTGTTGGAGAAATTTTGGACGAAACTGATGTAGATAAAATCGATATAAAAAAAGTTGGTGAAAATGAATATTTAATCGATGGTTATGCAGAAATTGATGAATTGAATGAAAAATTTGGATTGGAAATTGATGATTGTTTTGATAGTTTTTCAGGATTTTTGTATCAAATTTTTAATAAGATACCTGAACAGAATGACGAAATTATTTACAAAGAAAAGTTCAAATTTCAGATAGTAAAATTAGAAGGACAAAAAATAAATTCAGTTGAATTGAGAATTTTGGAAAGCAATCTTGAAACTTAGAACGCTTGTAATATTTATATTTTGTTTCGCGCAACTTTTCAGTTTAGAATTAATCGAAAAATTTGAAGTAAAAATCACTTATATCTCCTTGCCGATGGCAACCGTAGAAATAAATCTTTCCGAAAATGATTCGGTGAAGACAATTTCTGTCAACGCATTTTCGAAAGGAATGTTCACAGCATTTTACAAAATAAATAACCAATATCTGTCAATTTGTGAAAAAGATTTTCAGACAATAAGATACGAAAAAAATATTTTGCAAGGAGATTTCGAAGAAAAAAAACTGATTTCTTTCAACACCAAAAATTTCTATATAAAATCACAAAATTTGTTAAACGAAACTAAAAATTTTATTACTTATTTTGAAAACTTTGATAAAATTTTTAATATTTTTTCAGCACTTTTTTATATTAGATTTAATTCAAAAAAAGATACTAACACGATTTTTTGTTTTGCAAATCAGGAAATTTGGAGTGTCAAATATTCATATTTTAGCGAAGAGGAATTGAGTTTTTCGGACAAGAAATATCCAACAAAAAAATATATTGTAGAATTTGAGAATGTTTCAAAAAACAGTTCTTCTCGCACAGATATTTTGACCAATAATCTTTTTAGTGAGGAGAATCAGATCATTTTGTGGTTTTCTGATGATGAGCAACACCTTCCTATTAAAGCAAAATATGTAATGTCTCCATTTAGTATTTATTGGCATTTGGACGAATATTGGCATAAAGATTAATTTGCTGAAATTTCAAAAACTTGACATATAAACGAATTTTTCAACTTTTTCAACTATGAAAATCAAATTTAGATTTCTCTTTTTTATGTGGACGATTGCAATGCTGACCGTCTCTTCAATTCCGCATTTGCAGACAATTTCTACGCATTTTACTTGGGTGGACAAAATTGCACATTTTGCGGAGTATAGTATTTGGACTCTGTTTTTTTTACTTATGCTCAAACAAGAAAAGAAAATTTCTAATCAGAAAAATTTGTTGCTTATTGTTGTTAGTTTTGGCATATTATTGATGATTATAGATGAGGGACATCAGCTTTTTATTCCAGGACGATCAGCAGATTTTTTGGATATGGTTGCAGATTTTTCAGGTCTAATTTTAATGACATTTATATTTCAACGAATACAAAAAAATAGATTAAATTTGCGGAGTAAAAGATGAAATTTCAGGCACCAAGAGGAACTTACGATATCTTGCCAGATGAGGCCCACAAGTGGCATTATTTGGAAAAGATTATTCGCAAAAATGCAAAATTTTTCGATTACAAAGAGATAAGATTTCCGATTTTTGAGAGATTAGAACTATTCCAAAGAGGAGTTGGCAAAAGCACGGATATTGTTGAAAAGGAGATGTATGTTTTCAAGGATAAAAAAGGACGAAACTTTGCGTTAAGACCAGAAGGAACGGCATCAATAGTTCGGGCATATATTGAACATAATATGAATTCTTCCCAAAAAAATCCTTTGAGATTATTCTATTTCGGACCGATGTTTCGCTATGCCAGACCGCAAAAAGGTAGATACAGACAGTTTTATCAATTCGGTTTCGAATATATCGGAAATCCAGAACCTATTGCCGATGCAGAAATTATTGCTATCGGCTGGAAAATTTATCAAGATATGAAAATTCCAAATGTGAATCTTGAACTAAATAGCGTTGGCTGCGTGAATTGTAGAAGAAAATATTATAAAGAATTAAAAAAATTTCTTATTAGAAAAAGGGGAAATTTCTGTTCAGTTTGCCAAAAAAGAATGAATTCAAATCCGATGAGAACATTCGATTGCAAAAATAAAAATTGTCAGAATCTACTCAACAATGCTCCGATAATGCTCGAAAATTTATGTCCAGAATGCGAAAGTCATTTCCAAAAAGTTTTAGATTTGCTCAATCAGATGAATGTGAAATACAATGTGAATTCCAAAATTGTTCGCGGACTTGATTATTACACGCGAACCGCATTCGAATACAAAATTGAATATCTCGGCGCTCAGGACGCAATTGGTGGCGGCGGAAGATATGACGAGTTGATTGAATATCTTGGTGGAAAATCAACGCCAGCTGTCGGACTTTCGGGCGGATTGGAACGAATCATTCTCTCACTAAATGAAGCCAAAATCGATATCCAAAACGAGGAAAGTTTAGATGTTTTCATAATTCCATTAGAAGAAAAATTTGTAAAAATTTCTATTGAAATTATGCAGAAACTTCACAAAAAATCCATCTCATCAATTATTAGTGATTCTCAAACTTCTCTAAAAAATAATCTGAAATATTGCGATGAAAATAGAGTAAAATTTGCAATTATTATTGGTGAAAATGAAATAAAATCAAAAGAGTTTACAATAAAAAATATCAATGAAAAATCTCAAAAGAAAATTCCAACAAATGAAGTGTGTGAATACATTTTTATCCAATTGAAAAATAATTAAGAGGAAATTTTATGTTTGACTTATTAGAAAATATGCGAAGAACAGATTTTACTGAAAATTTATCATCAAAAGATGATGGCAAAAAAGTTGTTGTGATGGGCTGGGTGCATCGTAGGCGCGATATGGGAAATTTGATTTTTATCGATTTACGCGATGTTTCTGGCATTATTCAGATTGTTTTTAATCCGGAAAATGGCACGCAACTTCATGTGAAAGCTCATAAATTGCGAAATGAATTTGTCATCGCTGTCAAGGGTAAAGTTGCTCGCAGGCCGTCAGATATGATAAATCCAGATCTGAAAACTGGCGAGATTGAAATTTCTGCAAATGAGTTGAAAATTTTTAACGACTCGCAACAATTGCCTGTTCAGATAAATGAGAATGTTTTAGCAGATGAGGACCTTCGATTGAAATATCGTTATCTCGATTTGCGTCGCCCAATTCTAAAGAAAAATATTCTTTTGAGGCACGAAATAATTCTCGCGATGAGAAATTTCCTGGCGAAACGAAATTTTTATGAAATCGAAACGCCACTTCTAATGAGAAGCACTCCCGAAGGAGCGCGCGATTATCTCGTTCCAAGCAGAATTCATCAAGGAAAATTTTTTGCCCTTCCTCAATCTCCTCAAATTTATAAGCAACTTCTGATGATAAGCGGATTTGACAGATATTTTCAGATTGCACACTGTTTTCGCGACGAAGATTTGAGAGCAGACCGCCAACCAGAATTCACTCAATTAGATTTAGAGATGAGTTTTGCCAATCAAGAGGAAATTTTTGAAATTATGGAGCAGATGTTTAAGGAAATTTTTCAGAAAACTTTGAATATTGAGCTCAAAATACCATTCCCAAGATTCGAATATTCAAAAGTAATGAGAAAATATGGAACTGACAAACCTGACCTTCGTTTCGGACTTGAAATAAAAGATTTGTCAGAAATTATGAGAAATTCCAATTTCAAAATATTCTCTTCTGTAATTAAAAATGGCGGTTGTGTTCGTGCAATCAACGCAAAAGGATGCGGAGATTTTTCACGAAAAGATGTTAACAAAATGGAAGAGATTGCAAAGCATCTTGGCGGAAAAGGTCTTGCGAGAATGCGTTTTGTAGATGGAAAATTTGAAGGTACTATCGAAAAATTCTTTTCTGAAAATGTGAAAAATAAAATTCGCGAAATATTTGAAGTTGAAAATAATGACCTCATTCTTTTTGTGGCAGATAAAGAGAAGATGGTCTGCAAAATCCTTGCCGAAATTAGAAATTATCTTGCGCGCAAACTCAATCTTATCGACAAATCAAAATTCAATTTCTTGTGGGTTACAGATTTTCCTCTTTTTGAATGGAATGAAGGGGAGAATTTTTGGCAGACCGCACATCATATGTTCACGATGCCCAAAGATGAGCATATAAAATATTTGGATGAGCCGAAAAATTATGGAAAAATTATCGGACAGCTTTATGACCTCGTTTGCAATGGCGTGGAACTCTCCTCAGGAAGCATAAGATGCCATCGAATGGATATTCAGAAGAAGATTTTCAGAGTGATTGGAATTACAGGCGAGGAGCTGGAAAGACGCTTTGGATTCTTCCTAAAAGCATTCAATTATGGAGCTCCACCTCACGGCGGAATCGCGCCGGGCATTGACAGAATTGTGATGCTTATGTCGGGAACAGATTCAATTCGCGATGTAATTGCTTTTCCAAAATCGTTGAAAGCAGTTGATTTGATGAGCGAATCTCCTTCCGAAGTCAGCGAAAAACAACTGAAAGAATTGGGAATAAAAATTGTGAAAGAATAGAATAAATTTACATTTATGAAGAGATTAAAAGTCACGCTTATCATTTTAACTATTATTGTTTTGCTCGGTTTTGGTTCCAAATTTTATCAAGGAATTTGCGCAGATTTGGTTAACAATTCGTTCAGTGGAGTTTTTTATGAAATTTTTTGGTGCTTTATTGTTTTTCTCATTTTTAGGAAAATTTCACCTTCTGCAATTGCAATAATTATTTTTATAACTACTTCTATTCTTGAATTTTTACAATTGTGGAAGACACCATTTTTGGAAATAATTCGCAGCAATTTTATTGGAAGAACGCTTATCGGCACTTCGTTCGTATGGACAGATTTTCTATATTATTTGATTGGATGCATAATATCTGTATTTTTGATGCGATGGGTTTTGTGTAAAATTTCAGGATCCGGAAGTACTATCAAAAATCTCTTATGACATCACAAAAAATTCTTGAGCAGGTCGATTGGCCGCTTCTCATAATCACAATTCTTTTGATTCTCTTCGGAGAAATAGCTATTTACAGTTCTTCTGCAAAAATCGTCGGAGCAGAAATTTTATTTGAAGATTTTTACCTCAAACAATTAATCTGGATTCTAATCGCTTCTGTAATTTTCGTTCTCGTATTGACCATTCCAGATTTACTAATGGACATTTTTGTCATTCCATTTTATGTATTTTCAATTTTGCTCTTGCTAATCGTTCTATTTTTGCCAAGCGTGAAGGGCGTTCACCGC
The DNA here is from genome assembly GCA_014382495.1 of Candidatus Cloacimonadota bacterium. GTDB lineage: Bacteria > Cloacimonadota > Cloacimonadia > JGIOTU-2 > JGIOTU-2 > JACNJR01. The sequence continues at coordinate 21,772 of JACNJR010000006.1, forward strand.
TGGATTGGCTTTGGCGGATTGAGTATTCAGCCATCTGAAATCGCGAAAATTTCCTCAGTTTTGCTCATCGCTAAAATAATTTCCAAAAAGTATATTTCAAATTGGAAAATAATCGTTTATGCTTTTCTGATAATACTTCTACCGATGCTATTAATTTTCCTAGAGCCAGATTTAGGAAGTTGTCTAATATTTCCTGTATTTGGATTTTCAATGATTTTTTTTGCAGGCGTTTCCGCATTTTTGCTATTCATAATTCTCTCTCCACTTCTCAGTATTATTGTTGGATTTTCCATTTTTTGGTGGATTATTTTTGATTTGATTTTGCTAATAATTCTTTTCAGGAAAAGATTATCTCTCTTTCTCTCGGGCACAATTTTTATTGCAAATGCTTTTATTTCGTGGCTTACACCATTTTTCTGGAGCCAACTTCGGGGCTATCAGCAAAACCGAATTTTGTCCTTTCTTCATCCGACAAAAGATGTTCTTGGAAGTGGATATCAGATAATTCAATCGAAAATTGCGATAGGTTCTGGACAAATTTTTGGCAAAGGACTTTTACAAGGCACACAAAAAAATTTGGATTTTCTGCCGGCACAACATACAGATTTTATATTTTCTGTAATTGGCGAAGAATTCGGTTTTTTGGGATGTTTTATTTTATTAATTCTTTTCAGTTTACTAATTTGGCGAATAATTTCAATAATGAAAAGTGTTACAAATATTTCTCAAAAACTAATAATAATCGGCATCCTCTCATTTCTCACTTTTCAAATAATTGTAAATATCGGAATGAATCTCGGACTGTTTCCCGTTGTCGGAATTCCATTGCCATTCATAAGTTATGGCGGAAGCGCACTTCTCATAAACGCCGTTGCAATCGCTATTATAACAAAATTGGGGAAAGAAAAAAGTTTCATTTAGTAAATAATTGAAAATTTTACTTGCTTTATTTATCTAACTTCAAAAAAAATGGCAAAAAAATAAGGAGTCAAAATGGCAAAAAAGAAAAAATATGTGTATGAGGCGGAAAAATTCTGCGTCCCTGTTACAAAAATTTCACCGCTTGAAAGTATTCAATTTGTTATTGACGATTTCAAAAAGAGAAAAGTGACATTTTGCGTTGATGGGAATGAAGAACGATCTGAAATTTGGAGAATTGAGGAAAATGGTGATTCGGATAAAATCAAGAAAAAAAATTTTCCTAAAAAACCAAAACATCTATATGTGAAGGGAAAAGAGGTCGAATACAAAATCAAATAAATTAACCAAAAGAAAGTAAATTTTATGAAAAAAATTAATCTACAAAATATCATTGCCCTCGATAAAGGATGGGTGATTGCGAATCATATTTTGGTCTCATTTCATGTCGCTTTCATTTCCTCCGTTCTGTCCATTGGATTGGATATTCAGAGCAAAGGTGAAGTTCTGAAATTTATGTTTTTAAGTTATGAAACTCTTCTCTCGCTTGCATTTCTATACATTACATTTCACACTTGCATTGCGATCCACGAGATGGGACATTATCTGAAAGCGGTGAAGATAAATGCCTTGAATGAAACGCTTTTGCGGGATGCTCAGAAAAATATAAACAGCGGAATTGGAAGGAAATTTTTCTGGTATCTTGAGATGTTTTTCAAAATTCCTTCTGGGCGATTCGGTGGTATCACAAAGACCAAACTTGATTATCATCCCGATGCGCCATACAACCTTGCTGTTGCTGCTGCCGGTCCTTCTGCAAGTAAAAAATTATCTTCAATTACTCTGCCAATTGCGATAATTCTCCTCTATTTTGGATTGACGCAAAATTTTACAATTGTAATTTATATTGGCAGATTGTTTTTAGGATTTGGACTTGTAAGCTTGCTTGATTTTCTGCTTGCTGATCCTGGAAAATATAAAGAATTCAAACAACGAGAGAAGAAAGCTGAACAGGCATCAAAAAAAACTAAAGAGTTAACTGGCACGGACAAACTGAGATGGATTCAGAATGTAAAAAAAGTGAAAGCGATGATGATTCATACAAGGATTCAGAAAGTTGCTCTGCCAGATGGAAGAGAAGAATGGGTGCCTTGGGAATTTCGCAACTGCGGAATGGGCGGTCGTCATACTGAAAAAGAATTTCCAGAAAGCAATATCAGTTTGCAAGAAAGTATGTTCATTCCGTTGAGTGTAAAAAATTATGAAGATGCACAGGAGATGACGGTCAATCTGCAAACTCGATTGAAAGAAATTATTGAAAACGCAGAAGGATGCACGGTGAAAGGCATTGGAAGTGAAGGTGGAATAGCTGCTTATATTAGAAAAGGAGCGAACGACACATTGCCTGTCCAACGATTATGGCGAATGCAAAAACAAGCAATTTTGGATTGTGGCTATATTCCAGGTAAAGATGTAGCGATGGCGCTCGATCCCGCTGCAAGTGAGTTGGAAAACGCTTATCGCGATGAAAAAGGATTGTCAGCAGAAGAAGGCATTGGAATGTATCTCAGCTGGCGAGATAAAGACAAAGTAATTTTGAGCAGAGATGAACTTCTCGAAATTTTTACAAAAGCAATAGACGAAGATGACCTTCCTATCGTCTCAATCGAAGATGGTTTCGCCGAAGATGATGATGCGGGATGGAAATTGCTTATGGATAAACTCAGCGACAAAATTCATATCATTGGAGATGATAATATCACAACTAAAGATTCATCAATTGAGGAAAAAGCAGATAAAGGTCTGATAAATACTGCATTGATCAAACTTAATCAAATCGGAACTGTGACAGAAGGAGTTCTGGCGCTTCTTACTGCAATTGGAAAAAATCTCGAAACAGTTGTATCACACAGATCAAAATCTCCGATTGAAGATTTTGAAGCACAAGTCGCACTTGCCGCTCACTCTTTGGGCTTGAAAGCTGGTGGCGGAGCGAATTCTGAACGACTTTACAAATATGAATCTGTGACCAAAGTCATTAAAGGTGCGATAGAAAAAGCCGTTCAAAAAGATGAAAATGTTTCTCAAACTGAAATTAAAAATTTTGTAAATAATCTTGAAATAACAGAAATCATCGCTCGAGAAGCATCGACAAATGCTGGAATTCCAACAGTTGCAGTCGAAATAAAAGTAGGAATTTCTGGCAGTAAAGAATTTACCAAACTTCTCACATTCGAAGGTGCAACTCCGCTCGGAACTTCCGCCGGAACTGACGAAGCAATTCATCTCGTTGATAGTATAATTCCGGCTAATTCTCCAATTGCGAAAAAATATCCCAAACTGTTCAATCTCCAAAATCTTGATAAAACATATCGATTTAAGAAAGCAGTGACGGACAAAGAAATATCTATAAAAGGCGATACTCAACTTTCCGAAATGTGGAGAAGGGCAAATCGATATAACGGAAAAGGATGTCTAAATGTTGTCGAAAATGTCGAAAATATTTTGGCAAAAGAATTTATTGGCAAGAAAATTTTCGAGCTTGGCGATGTCGTTGAATTGGATAGAACTTTATTAAAACTGGAAAGGGATTTAGCAATCGAACGAGCGACACTTTCCGAAAATTCTTCTGATGAAGAGAAAATAAAAATTATGCAAAGAAAGGGAAATCTTGGAATGAATGCGGTGTTATCTACATCTCTCGCTTTATCCAGATTGAAAGGAACAATGAGCGGAAAAGAATTTTGCGAAGTTATGCAAGAACAGATGACCAACACAATTGCAAAAATTATCGCTGAAAATGGCGGATTGGAATTACTTGATTCGATGAAAGAGAAGATGATTTCTCAAAAAATCGAAGAAGCCAAATATAAAAATAACAATAAATTTTCAGAAGCAGAAAAAGAAAAAATTATTGAAAATGTGAATGATGTCATCGAAAAAATCAGAAATAAAAAAACAAATAATGAATTATGGAAAGTTTTTGCAGAGAATTTAACATTCGAAAATTTATGCTCAGGATTGCAGATTGTGAATCAAAACAAAAAAGACGAAATCCCGTTGTATCAGTTAATTAGAAAACAATTGCCGGTTTATCAGCTGAATTAAATTCAGCCCAAAAAAGTATGAAAATGCGCGGAAAGCGAAAAATAAATTGGAAATTGATTTTAATTATTTTGTTCGCTGTGACAATTTGGTTTCTCGTTATTGATAAATATAATTTAGTCAAAATCTGGAAAAATAAAATTCAAATCTCTAAAAATGTAAATTTGATTGAAAATTTAACGGAACAAAAAACAGAACTGCAAGCACAGAAAACTAAACTAGAAAATGAGAATGAAGAAACAATAGAAAAAAAAGCTAGAGAAATCGGGCTCACAAAACCTGGTGAAAAAATCATTCGAATTATCGAAGAAGAGAAAAGTGGTAAATAGTTTAGAAATATGAATACGATTTATAAAGCAAAGATTTTATCGCCGATTTCAAAAGACGAAATTTCCTTTTTCTCGCCTGGATATCTTGTAAATTCTGAGAATGGCAGAATTTTAGAATTAACTGATGAAAATCCTCAGAAAAAATATAAAAATTCCCAATTTCTTGATTTCTCTGATAAAATTATTTGTCCTGGTTTTATCGATGTTCACAGCCATCTTTCACAATTTCAATTGATGGGTATATTTCACGAAAAACTTCTGAATTGGCTGGAGAGATTGGTCTTTCCACAAGAAGAGAAATTTCAATCTGAAAAATATGCGAAATTGGCAGCAGATATATTTTTTGAAAATCTTCTATCTAACGGCACAACAACGAGTTGTACTTATGTAACGGTCCATAAAAATGCAACTGATTTAGCTTTTCAGTCGGCAAATGAAAAAGGAATTAGAGCGTTTATTGGGAAAGTTTTAGTTGACCAAAATGTACCAAAAAATTGGTTGGAAAATCCAGAAAAATCATTGAAAGATTCTGAAGGATTAATAAAGAAATGGGATGGAATTGACGGTCGTCTAAAATTTGTGCTAACTCCCAGACACGCCGTATCTTGCTCATTTGATTTTCTAAAAAAAATTGGCAAATTAGCAAAAAAATATGACGCTTTCGTTCAATCGCATTTGAGTGAAAGTAAAATAGAAATCAAAAAGATAAAAAAAATCTTTCCAAATTTCAAAAATTATACTGACATTTATCTGAAAGCAGAAATTCTATCTGAGAAAACAATTATGGCTCATTGCATTCATTTGTCCGAAAACGAAATTAAAATTTTACGAAAAACTAACACGAAAATAAGTCATTGTCCAACCTCTAATCGTTTTCTTGAAAGCGGAATAATGCCATATAGAAAACTGGAAGAGAGCGATTTGACAATTGGCTTAGGCACCGATATCGCTGGTGGTTATAGCACTTCAATGTTCAATGAAATGAGAGAAGCAATTGAGACATCAAAAATGATGAATATTATCCATCCTGAAAAAAAATACAGAAGAATATCAGTTTTCGAAGCATTTTATTTAGCAACTCTGGGCGGGGCAAAAGTTTTGTCTCTCGAAAATGAAATTGGCAGTTTAGAAAAAAACAAATCAGCAGATTTTTTGATTATAAATCTTGACAAAATTTCAGGAAACAATGAAGAGATTCTTTCAAATCCCAAAAATATCTTATCAAAAATGATTTATCTTGGAAATGAAAACATCGTTGAACAAGTTTTTGTAAAAGGAAAAAGATTAATTTAGTTTAAAAAATAAACGACGAAAGGATAAAAAAATGGAGTATAAGTTACTTTCAAACAGCGATATGAAGGCGATTGATGCTTTAAAAGAGTTTCACGGCGGAGCAAAAAAAATTAGTGAAACTATCACAAAAATGCGAGATCTTGAAACGAGAAAAAAGATTCTGAAAGAAAAAGGTTTCGGAGATATGATTGAAGATGCGGAAAATCTCGTAAAAAAATTCGCCAAAGCTGGAGATTTTGAAACGAAAAACAATATTTCTTACAATGATAAATTTGGAATTGCCACAGCACAAGTTTCCGGCTGGCAAGGTGCACCGGTGACTCATCACGCAATGAAGAGAATTGCAAAAAGCGCCGAAACTGACGAACCTTGTTTTGTCCCTTCTGAATTTATTTCTGTGGTTGCCCTAACGGATAATTATGTTTACAATGGCGATTTGCTCGCAACTCTCACAATGGCAGAAAATATAATGAAGGGTTCAAAATTCTGTAGCACAAATCTTATCGGTATTCCTCAACCAGAAAAAAGATTTGTCGAATTAGAAAAAATTACAGGCAAAAATTTCGAGAGAACTGATCTCAGAGATGGAAATTCTATGCTAATTCTAAAAAATCAAGGAACCTTTTTTGGGAATTTTGGTGGAATCGAAGTTGCAAACGACAATCACCTTATCTATCTCGACGGAATTACAAGAACCGCACTTGCAACTGGCGCAGATTTTTTCCTGAATCCAAGCTGGAGCACAATTGTCGCAATTTGCTATTATGGGCGCGATATTCCAAATATTCATATAAAAATTTCTATGCTGCTCGCAACGCAAAATCTGATGCAATTCCGAATGCTTCTGAACATAATGAAAGAGTACCTTCGCGACGATATGACCTCGCCATTATATGAAATCAATATTGGAAATGGTGTGGACGCAGAAAATTTCATAAAATGCGCAAAGGAACTGAAAGAAAGCGGAATTAAAGGTGTCAGTTTGTCCGCTCATATCAGAATAAATCCTGATTTGGGAATTGAAAATTTCAACTGGACAGAAAATATGCACAAAGTTTTAGAAAGCGGAACAGATATAACTTTTAAGTATGAATCTGATGGAACTGCGCGTGAAATGGATACGATGGAGACATATTTCCTTCCTGAAGATGAGCGAAATAAGAATGCAGAAAAAATTGGTGATGTGATTTTCCACAAAGCACTTCAAGCATCCAAAGATGGAAGAGATATGATGAGAAGAGGTATTAGAGTAAAATTTGGCGAAAGTTCATATTAATTAATTTAAAAAACAATAATTAAGTAAAAAGGGAGAAATGATGGCTGACTCAAAAGTAAAAATTGACATTAGAAAAATGCGTATAATGAAGAGAAAAAAATCTCAAGTTGCTTGGATTACTTCGTATGATTTTCCGTTCTCGTATGTGGCGGAACAAGCGGGAGTGGATATGATTCTTATTGGAGATTCTGGAGGAATGGTTCAGCTGGGATACAAGACCACGAATCCTGTAACTATGGACGAGATGATAACAATGGCAAAATCTGTGAGAAAGGGCGCTCCGAATACATTTATCATCGGTGATATGCCACAAGGAACTTACGAAGTTGGTGAAAAAGAAGCGGTTGTGAACGCTCTCAGATTTATCAAAGAGGCAGATTGCGATGCTATTAAATTGGAGGGTGGAATACGAGTTGCTTCAAAAGTAAAAGCAATTGCAGACGCTGGAATTCTGGTTATGGGACATCTGGGTTTGACTCCGCAAAGCAGTGCAAGTTTTGGCGGTTATAGAGTGCAAGGCAAGACAGTAAAGAGTTTTGAAAACACACTTCAAGATGCTTTTGCATTACAAAAAGCTGGAACTTTTGCAGTTTTGCTTGAAGCAATGCCTTCGGAATCTGCCGGACAGATTACGAAACAGCTCGACATCCCAGTTTATGGAATCGGTGCTGGCACACAAGTTGACGGACAGCTCATAATTATGCACGACCTTATGGGCTTTTATGAACCATTCAGACCATACTTCGCAAAATGCTATATTCCAGATGTGATTAAAGAGTTTGAAAAGAAAATTTCCAGCGCATCAGATATTAGGCAGATGGGCATTGACGAACGAAATGATGGAATACTTCTGCTTGCCAAAATGGCTGCCACAAAATATGTTCAAGATGTGAGAAATAGGAAATTTCCAGGTGAAGAATACACTTATCCCATAAAGGATAAATGGTTGGAGAAACTTAAAAAATCGAAAATGTGGAAGGAGTAAATTTGACAAAAAAAATTTGCTTTTCATTTCAATGCACTAAATTATTAATCAAAAAATATAGAAGGAGAATTTAAAAATGGCTGATAAAAAAGCTGATCTTGCAGGACCAGGAATTAGCACTTATGAAGAGGTAGAAAAGATACTTCCGAACGATTACAAGTCATTGTTAACGCCCAAAGAGACAATGATTGCTCTCTTTGAAATGAAAAAGTACATTGAGGAAAATCTCTGTAAAGAGCTAAATCTGATAATGGTTCAAGTTCCGCTCATTGTGGATAAAAACAGCGGAGTTAATGACTATCTCGACCGTGACGGTTCGCGTACGCCGATTGAATTTCCTTGCGGATTAGGACTTGATAAACCGATTAGAGCACAAGTTGTTCAAGCAGCAACAAAATGGAAAAGAATGGCTCTGACACAATTCAAATGTGATGTTGACGAAGGAATTTGTACCGATATGAAAGCTGTGCGAAAGGACTATTTTCTCGACCACGACCACTCATCTTATGTTGACCAATGGGATTGGGAGAGGGTGATGACAGCTGACCAGAGAAATCTCGAATTTTTGAAAGAGGTTATCAGAAAAATCTGGAAAGTTTTACTGGGTGCCGGAAGATATGCGCAGGAAATGTTTCCACAATTGAAATCCGATAAGTATCCAGATTTTCCTGAAGAGTTGAAATTTATTCACGCAGAAGATATTCTGGATATGTATCCTGACCTTCCGCGAAAGCAGCGAGAGACAGAGATTATAAAAAAATATCCAGCAGTTTTTATTATCGGAATTGGCTGGGTTCTCAAAGATGGATATCCTCACGAAATGCGAGCCGCTGACTACGATGATTGGGTAACACAAACCAAAACACCAGACGGAAAAACAATGCATGGGCTCAACGGCGATATTCTTGTTTGGAATCCTGTCACAAAACGGCGTCATGAACTGACTTCAATGGGAATTCGCGTTACAAAAGATACAATGAAAAAGCAACTCAAAATCACAAACCAGCTCGATTTTCTGGAACTTCCGTATCATCAGGCAATTCTGAATGATGAGATTCCGTTAAGTATTGGCGGCGGAATTGGTCAATCAAGAACTTATATGTATTTTCTCAGAAAAGCACATCTCGGCGAAGTAAGCGTAACAGTTTGGCCTCAAATTCTGAAAGATATTTGCAGAGAAAAGAATATTAATGTTTTAGAGTAGATAAACAAAGATTAGGCAAGTATTTGCTGCAAAAGATAAATTAAAAAAGAAGCCAGAGTTTTTATACCAATGGCTTCTTTTTAATTAATTTTCAATTTTCAATTTTCAATCATTCCCAATATTTCAATTCAACTTTTTCATCATCAATAAGCAAATAAGAATAATGAGAAATCCAATCTCCCAAATTAATATACTTTCCATTTTCAAAACGCAGAATTCTCGGCAGATGAATGTGTCCCATTATGACATAATCAAATCCTGCTGCAAATTTCTTTCGTGAAAAATTTATCAAACCTTGCTCGAGTTTTGTTTTTTTCTTTTCGGAAACTTTTCTATTCTTGCTCGAACGAGACATCCATTTCCCCAATTTCAGTCCTGTATCTGGATGGATAAATCCAAAAAGTGTGCTTACGAATTTATTTCTTAATATAGATTTCAAAAAATGATATCGTGCATCGTTGGAAGTATGCTCGTCACCGTGAGATACAAAAAATTTTCTATCGCTAATTTCGAACTCATAATTTTCTAAATAAACTTCTGCTTCTATCTCTTTTTTGAGAAAATTTCTAAATTTGAAGTCGTGATTTCCGGCGAGATATATGATTTTTGTTCCACTTTCTGAAATTGATTTCAGCTTTGAAAATGTGACAAAATACGATTTTGGAATAACCATTTTGTATTCATACCAAACATCAAAAAGGTCACCTGCGATGATGAGTTTATCAAGATTGTAGTTTTTAATTTCATCGAGAAATGAATGAAATTTTTCTAATTTTTTTCTCTCTTCGTTATCAATTTGCAGCTTTTGGTGTATGTCCGAAATGCAGATTATTTTCATATAAAAATCCTTTTTTGCCACGAATTACACGAATAAAATTCTATTCATAAGATTAAACTTTTTACAAATTGCTACAAGGCTGAAAGTTCATTCTGACTTGTCGGAACTCGTTTCAGCACTCCATATCTATAAAATTTAATTGGTCAAAACATAATACACAATATTTATTCCCATCTGAAATGCTTTTTCGCGAATTTCCGCAGGGTCTTTATGAATATTTGGCGAAGCCCAACCATCACTGATATTGCTCTCATAAGTGTAAAGCAAAATCATTCTGCCAAAATTGTCAAAAATTGCGAATGCTTGCGGGCGTTTTTTATCATGTTCGTGAATTTTGGGTAATCCATTTTCAAAATGATAGAAAGAGTGAAAGATTGGATGTGATGCAGACAATTCTTGAAGTTTTTTATCAGGAAAAACTTTTGCGATTTCACGGCGAAAATGCTTATCCAATCCATAATCATCATCAACATAAATGAAGCCGCCTTTTTTTAGATAATTTCGCAGATTTTTTATCTCTTCATCGGAAAACACAATATTTCCATGTCCAGTCAAATAAAGAAATGGATAGTCAAAAATCCTATTGTCTTTAAGCGAGACGATAACCTGCTCATTTTGCGCGTTGATTTCAGTTCGTTGGTTTATTTCCTCACACAAATTTGGAATGACAGATGTGTTGTTATACCAATCTCCGCCGCCATCATATTGGATTCTGGCGATTGTAAATTTTGTTTCACTAACCAAATAATTTGGTAATATCAGAGTAATTAACAAATAAATAATTGCGATTTTTTTCATAAATTCTCTTTCATCTTTACTGTTTTTTACTTACAGAAGTAATAATCGTTTTGGCAATGTTGGAAGTATAAACATTGATTTGCTTCATTAAATCCATCAACTCCATATGAATTCTGTGAGTTGCGACAGATTTGCTTAGTTCGTCGGTAACTCTTTGTAAATGGCTGTTTCGATATTCACTTTCGAGTTTAGTATATTTTTCTTCTTTCTCCAAAATTTTAATTGCTTCGGAAATACTCAATTTTTTAAAAGCATCTTCCAATCTGCTTATTTGTTTGGAAACTTTGATGTGATAAGCAAGAATTTCCTCTTTTCCTTTTTCGGAAAAATCATCTTTCAAACTTAATTTTTTCTCAATTAGCGGTACAATATTTTTATCGATAATATCGGCGATACTTTCGATATCATTCACCGAAGACATCATCACATAAATTTCGTTCGTCTGTTCATCATTCAAATCTTTTCGTTGAATTTTTACCAGATATTCAAGAACTCGTTCTTCCAGAAAATCGATTTTATTTTCCCGCATCGTAATGCCTTCTAAAAGCGAGATATTTGGATAGATTTCATCTGGTTGTTCTTTCTTATCAAAGAATGGTTTTATGGCTGCATTCAACATTCTTTTTGATATTTTTATCATTCGCAAAACTTCCGATTTTGCCAAATCAATTGCCAAGGAAGGTGTTGCTATCACCTTTTCGTCTAAATGTTTTATCTTTGGTTTTATGCCAGTTTCAAACTTTTTCTTTGGAAAGATTTTGAAAATCAAAGCGGCAAAAATAGTTGTGAATGGTAAGAAAATCAGACCAAAACCGACATTGAAAATTGTGTGTGCATTGGCAATCTGCCTTGGAACAAATGCACTTCTTGCGGCAATATCGGTCATAACCGCATCAGCACCTGGCGAGATAGAGCGGATAAAATCGGCATAAGTTGGAATCCAGAAAATGAAGAGAGCCACTCCGGTAACTTTGAAAATTACATGTGCAATTGCAACTCGTTTTGCGTCTCGAGAAGTGTGAATGCTTGCCAATCCGGCAGTAATACAAGTTCCAATATTTGAACCAAAAATCAGTGGAATTCCGGCTTCAAGTGAAAGCAATCCTTGCGAAGCCAAAACAATCACAATTCCAGTGAAAGCACTACTGCTCTGAATTAAGCCAGTAAATAGCGCACCCACCAAAACTCCCAAAAGTGGATTTTCCAATCTTAAAAGTAGATTTATAAAACCTTCATAAGAACGAAGTGGATACATTGCTTTCGACATAATGTGCATTCCGAAAAACAGAATACCGAAACCAAGAATTGATTCGCCCAGATTCTTTAATGATTGTTTTTTGACAAACACTTTCAGAATAAATCCGACTGCTATCATCATCAAAGCGTAATCTGTGAATTTGAAAGCAATTAATTGAGCGGTGATTGTAGTTCCGATATCGGCACCCAAAATCACACCTAAAGATTGAGCGAAAGTCATCAATTCTGCTTGTACGAAACTCACCAACATTACTGTTGTGGCACTACTACTTTGGATTATCATAGTTACGAATGCGCCAACAGCAAGCCCTATAACTCTATTTTTTGTGAGTGCGGAAAGGATTTTACGCATCTTGTTGCCTGTGGCTTTTTGCATACCGTCACTCATCATTCCCATTCCCAAAAGGAATAGTCCCAATCCACCCAAAACGCCTGTAATTAGGAAAAATATCCATCTCGAATCACGCGCTTCTAATTCAAAATAAACGATATCATTTTTGTATAAATCGTTTTGAATGCGGGCAGAACATTTATATTTACCTTTTTTAGAACCTAATGTGAAATAGGTTTTTGCATTTCCATTCTCATCTGTCAGAACGATTTCATTTTCGATTTTATAATCATTTGCTTTTGCCGAAACAATTTCAAAAGTAACAGCAATATTTTCAACTGGCTGACCATTTTCGTCTGTTACCGTTACCAGAAGTGGTTGCTCAACTTTTTTACCGACCACATTTATGAGCGAATAACTCATAACATCTTTCGATTTTTCTATCCTTAAAGAATTTCCAAATAGTGAGAATGCAACCAAAGAAATTAAGATTAACAGTTGTATTTTTTTTGACATAAATTCTTTTCCAATTTTACTTTAAATATTTATCGAACATCAAACCGTGACGCAATCCGCGGTCGCTAATTGTGAAAGATTCAATTTGAAAAATTTCCATAATTGTCTTGATAATTCCAGCTCCACCCAAAATCACATCTGCTCTTTTGGGTTGTAGTCCCGGAATTTGTTTTCGTTCTTCGATAGTTTTACTTTGATACATTTCAATTTGCTTTTTCACTTCGGCAAGAGTCATTTGAGAACCTTGAATTATTTTAGGATCATATTTAACCATTTTGTGCATAACTGCAGCCATACTGGTGACAGTTCCACCGATCCCAACTAGGAAATCTGCATTTTTGTTGGGAATTTTTTCGCTGAAAAATTTCATTAAATGATTCAGCATATTTTGCAATTCTTCATCTGTGACGGGATCTGAAAGCAAGTATTCATTGGTGGGAAAAATTGCCCCCAAACCTAAGCTAACGCTATCTTTGAGTTCGGTTCCTTTGCCAACGATAAATTCAGTGCTGCCACCGCCGGTATCGAAAACAACAATATTTTTATCTGTGTTTCCAATTGTGGATAATACAGCCAAATATGACAATCTTGCTTCTTCTTTTCCTGAAATTACTTTGATGGTAAGTCCAAATTCGTCTTTTGCTCTTTTTAGGAAGATATCGCTGTTTTGGGCAGTTCGCAAACACATCGTGCCGACTGCTGAGATCTCTTCGACATTTTCCTTTTCCGCTTGCTCCATAAATTCTTTTAAAGCGATGATATTCCTATCCATCGCTTCATCGGACAATATTCCGGTTTTTAGAAGTCCTTCTCCCAATCTGGAAATATTATTTTTTTCCAAAATTGTTTTTGCTTTTCCGTCTTCAACAGAAAACAGAAAAAATTTGATCGAGTTCGAACCAATATCCAAAATTGCACATTTTTTCATTTTTACTTCTTAAATGTTTAGTAAGTCATTCCGAAAGTTCGTTTCATCGCATTTATATAATTCACATTTTTTAAACCGATTAAACCCAATTTTTTCAAAGTTCTTAAAACCACTTCCATATCAGCGTGTTCAACCGCAATGGTTCTGGTTTTGAAATCATCAAATTTTACTTCTGCAATCTCCACAATAGCATCATCAACCATATAACCATTTCTTTCTTTGTGGACATTTACCATTTTCAAATTGGAATTTTTTGCAATCAATTCTTCAAAATATTCGGTGTAGGAATATTCATCTTTATCGAGATAAGGAAGTTCCAGCCCGAACGCCTTGTAGACCAAAACAATGTCATTTATATGAATTGGAAATGATGCTTTTGTCAGAACCGTCCATTGCTCCAAACCTGTTTCCTTATTGATTCTAATCAGGGATTTGATATCCATCAGTTCATTACGGATTTTTGTATTATTATTACTTTTTGAAGACAAAATATAAATTTCATCAGATTTTTTCACTCGAGTTATCTCATATTTTTTGATATTTTCTTCGCCTTTACCAAATTTATTCCCGAATGTTCGCCATTCCCAGCGTGGAATAATTTTTCTCATTATTATATTTCTTTCCATTAAATTTCTCTATTTTCTTTTTGCATCTGAATTTTTTCCCAAATCAATCATTTATAAATTGCTTATCTTCTTCATAAAATTTTCAAATCATCTTCGTCATCTATCATTTTTCTCCTGATAATGTCATTATGTCATTTTATAAACTTGTGATATGATATGTCAATTTTTTTAGAAAATTGATATTAACAACATTTGTAATGTTGTTTGGAACTTACATTTTTGTCATTCCCAATTAATTGGGAATCCATTTATCAATAACAAGAATACGAGAGCATAAATGCTCACGCTAAATCGAAGAAACCTCTGATAAATCAGAGCTTGTTTTCGCACTCCAAATAAAATATTAGAAAATATGAATGAAACAAGATTGC
>JACNJR010000033.1:0-20332 GCA_014382495.1 Candidatus Cloacimonadota bacterium
AAATTATGAAAAAAATTTGGTTGATTTCAGTTCTTTTTATTCTTCTATCTTGTGCGCCAAAAATCGTTCCAGTGATAAGCAAAAATGTAAAAATTAAAGAGAATTTTGCTCTCATCAATAAAAAACAGTATGATATTGCGATAGAATACCAGAATTGGAATGATGCGCCAACAAATCTTGAAAATTATTTCTCAGTTTTTTATATCATTTTTCGAAATAAAACTGAAAATACAATTAGTATAGACAAAAATTCAATTGTGCTTCTCGATGACGAAAACGAACAATATAACCTTTTTAGTGATGATGAAGTAATCAAAATTATGTACGGCGACGAAAATTTTTATGACTTTACCGTTCTCGATTATATTCTGCAAAATGATGTTGAAACCGAGTATAGAGAACAAATTCAAGAAGAGCGGGATAACCGTTTGGAAGGCATAAGAAATATAAAATTGAAATCATTTCAATTCTCAAAAATTCGTCCAAATGCACAAGAAAGTGGTATCATTTTCTTCGAAAAAATTAATATCAAAAAGAATTCAATTTTTAAAATTTACTTCAAAAATGAAATCATCAAATTCGCAATTACTGAATAAAAAATATGAATCCTGTAGAATTAATTATCAAAAAACGAGAAAAAAATAAGTTAGATAAATCTGAAATTCACTTTTTTGTTACAGAATATTTAAACGAAAACATTTCAGAGTATCAAATGTCCGCAATGTTGATGGCTATTTTATTAAATGGAATGGATTTTGATGAAACTTTCTGGCTAACAGCAGAATACCTTGCTTCTGGAAAACAAGCAATTTTCAAAAACAAAAATGGAAAATTTATCGATAAGCATAGCACAGGTGGAGTTGGAGACAAAATTTCCATCATACTTGCTCCGATTGCTGCGGAATGTGGCATCTCAGTTCCGATGATTTCCGGAAGAGGTTTGGGGCATACCGGCGGAACTTTGGACAAATTGGAATCTATTCCAGATCTTCAAATCGATATCTCACTGAAAAAATTTCAAGAAATCGTTTTGAAAAACCGTTTTGCAATTATTAGCCAATCAAAAGAAATCGTTCCAGCAGATAAAAGAATTTACGCTTTGCGCGATGTAACAGGCACAATAAAAAGCATTTCGCTCATCACTGCAAGTATTCTTAGTAAAAAAATCGCTTCTGGAATCGAAGGTTTAGTCGTCGACTTGAAAGTTGGAAAAGGGGCATTTATTCCTGAAATGAAAACTGCCAAAAAATTGGCGGAATCGCTGATTTCTGTCGGAAATAAATTTGGAAAGAAGGTAAAAGTTCTATTCACAAATATGGATTCACCTTTAGGAATGTGCGTCGGAAATAGTTTGGAAATCATAGAATCAATCGAATTTCTAAAAGGAAATTTTCAGGAGGATTTGAAAGAAGTTACCTTTGCCCTATTAAGCGAAATGTTGATTATGGCTGGAATTGTGATAACGAAAATTGAAGCTGAAAATATGATTATGAAGACAATAAAATCTGGCGCTGCGTTGAAAAGGTTTGCGAAATTCATCGAACTACAAAATGGGAATCAAGATGTTATTTACGATTATTCAATTTTTGGGAAATCTAAATATTCAAAAAATATTATCGCTGAAAAATCAGGTTTTATCTCCACAATTAATAGTCGCGAAATCGGTTGGGCATTGATTGATATTAATGCCGGAAGAAGAATTATTACCAACAAAATTGATTATACTGCCGGGCTAAAATTATTCAAGAAAGTAGGGGATAAGATTGCGAAAAATGAAGTACTGGCTGAGTTATTTTTCAATAAGGATAATGGCGAAATTGTTGCCGAGAGAATCAAAAAAACGTTTCAAATTAGTAATGAAATAGTTGAGAAAAAGACGAGAATTTTAGAATGTTATTAAAAATCTTGACACTATAATTTTCGAAAACAGCAATAACTTTTTCAAAATAAAAAATAAATTTAAGAGGAAGAAATGGCAGTTCCAAAGAAAAAAACATCGAAATCAAAGAGTAGAAAACGTAGGACACATTACAAAGCGAAAGTTGAGAAAACTATAAAATGTGCAAATTGTGGAGAGCAGATGCGACCGCATTTTGCCTGCCCAAATTGTGGTTTTTATAAAGGGAAAAAAATCATTTCTGTGGCGGAATAAATTTTTCAAATATGAAAATTGCTTTAGATGCTTTTGGTAGCGATAGCGCTCCGCAACCTGAAGTCGAAGGTGCAGTCCTCGCAGCAAACGAAAAGCATTGCTCGACGATATTTCTTGTAGGTAATCGTGCTATTTTGGAAAAGGAATTGGAGAAATATTTTTATCCAGAAAATTCGATACAAATTATCGATGCAACAGAAAAGATAGATCCGAATGAAAAACCGATTACGGAATTAAAAAGGAAGAAAAATTCTTCTCTTGTTAAAGCAATTTTGCAAGTCAAAAATCAGAACGCAGATGCATTTGTTAGTGCTGGATTGACTGGTGCTGTAATGGCAGGTTCGTTGCTGAATTTTGGAAGAATTCATGGCGTAAAAAGACCTGCACTTGCAATTTCTTTACCTACAGTTTTGGAACCTGAAATTCTTCTAGATGTTGGAGCAAATGTCGATTCTAACGCACTTAATTTAGTTCAATTTGCCGAAATGGGTAGCATCTATTCGAAATATTTTCTGAAGAAAAAAAATCCCAAAGTCGCGCTGATAAATATTGGAGAAGAGAGAAAAAAAGGAAATGAGGTCTCAATCGAAGCGTATCGATTATTAGATGAAACTAAGGCGATAAATTTCATTGGTAATATCGAAGGAAAGGATATTCTGAAAGGCGTTGCAGATGTCGTAATTTGCGATGGATTTATCGGAAATATTATGTTGAAAACTGTCGAAGGTGTCGCCATTTCGCTCTTTGAAATCCTGAAGCAACAACTCAACAACGATTGGATTGCGAAGATAGGTGCACTTTTGTCATATCCGGCATTTAAATATCTCAAAAAAAAATTGGATTATTCTGAATATGGTGGAGCATTCCTTCTCGGAGTTAATGAAATTTCCATCGCTGCGCACGGGCGGTCGAATGCGAAGGCAATTTCTAATGCTATAAAATTTGCGAGTTTCTCAAAAAAATCTAAATTTTTGGAACATATGAAAGAATATTATTCGACTAAAAATGGAGAAATATCTTGAGTAATTACAAGGTAAAAATTGCAGGAATCAAAATGGCAGTTCCTGACAAAGTCCTTTCAAATGCTGATTTAGAGAAAATGGTCGATACATCTGATGAGTGGATAAGAACCAGAACTGGAATGGTCGAAAGACGAATTGTTGAAAAGGAAACCGCTGCCTCTGATATTGCTTTCAAAGCAATTCAAAAACTTCTGAAATCAACAAAAATAAAAACAAAAGATATCGATTTAATCATAGTTGCAACAATTTCATCAGACCATCTTTTCCCATCAACTGCTTGTGTCATACAAAAAAAACTAAAAATCCATCCCATTCCCGCTTTTGATATTTCAGCAGGATGCACAGGTTTTATTTATGCGATTACGATTGCAAAACAGTTCATAGAAAACGGAATAATAAAAAATGCTTTAGTTGTCGGAGTTGAAATTCTTAGCAAAATCACGAATTGGACTGATAGAAATACTTGTGTTCTTTTCGGTGATGGTGCTGGTGCTGCGTTAATTACGCGTGCAAAAAAAAGCGAAACTTCCGAAATTATCGATACTTACCTTTCTGCTGACGGAAAATACGGCGACCTTCTCTATATGCCAGCCGGCGGCTCACGAATTCCTGCCTCAGAAGAATCGGTAAAAAAAAATCTTCACACTTTGAGAATGGAAGGAAATAAAATTTTTAAAGCAGCTGTAAAAGCTATGGGAAACGCTGCTACAACAATTTTAGAAAGAAATGGTCTTACTGGCGAAGACCTGGATTGGCTCGTTCCACACCAAGCTAATTTGCGAATAATCGATGCAACTGCTCGAAGGATAAAATTAGATTCTCAAAAAGTAATAGTAAATATTGAAAAATATGGCAACACCTCATCAGCAACTATTCCTATCGCTTTTGCTGAAGCAGTTGAAGAGGGAAGAATCAAAAAGGGTGACCTCGTTTTATTTGATGCATTTGGTGCTGGATTTACTTGGGGAAGCATTTTGTTTAGATATTGATATTAGCATAAAATTTATTTTGATGAAAATAATTTTAAAAAATGAATGATACTAAGAATAATATAGCGTTTGTTTTTCCTGGTCAAGGTGCACAATATGTCGGAATGGCAAGTGATTTTTATGAAATTTCGGATTTCAAAAAATATTTCGACATTGTAAATGATAAATTAGGTTACGACCTAAAATCTATAATGTTCGAAGGACCTGTCGATTTGCTTAAACAGACGCATAACACTCAACCTGCGATTTTACTTCATAGTTTGCTGGCTTTAAAATATTTTCAAAAAAAGTGTAAAATTACTCCGAAATTTGTCGCAGGCCACTCTCTCGGAGAATTTTCCGCTCTCGTTTATACTGATGCGATTTCTTTGGAAGACGCTATTTATTTAGTCCATAAAAGGGGAAAATTTATGATTAAGGCAAGCAGAAAAGTGCCATTCAAAATGGCTGCTGTAATCGGACTAAAGAAAAATATTGTCAGCGAAATTTGCGAAAATATTTCGGGAATTGTGGTTGCTGCAAATTTTAATACTCCAATCCAAACTGTAATCAGTGGCGAGTCAAAAGCAGTTTCAAAGGCAATGCAGAAATGCAAGGATGACGGCGCTAAAAGGGTAATTGAATTAACTGTTGGCGGTGCTTTTCATTCTCCATTAATCTCAAAATCGGCAAAATGGTTACGTGATGAAATGGAAAATATCAATTTTCAAAATGCAAAAATTCCTATTATTTCAAATTTAACCGCGAAACCAGAAACTGAATCGAAAGAGATAATCAACAATTTAGAAAAGCAAATAATTTCGCCAGTTCGATGGGTTGAAAGCATCGAATATATGGCGAATAACGGCGTTGATACATTTATTGAATTTGGTCCAGGACGAATAATTTCTGGTATGATTCGTTCAATAAAAAAAGAAAAAAAACGATATAATATTGACAAAATTTCTGACATAAAAAAAATTTTGAGCGAAATTTAAGATGGTTTATCTATGAAAAATTTATCTAATAAAACTGCAATTATCACGGGAAGTGCTCGTGGAATTGGAAAAGATATTGCAAAGAAATTTTCTGAAAATGCGGCAAATGTCGTCATTGTCGATATTATTCAAGATGAAATTAATAAAACAGTGAAATCACTTAAAAAATTTAATCCGAATGTAATCGGAATAAAATGTGATATTACAAGCGAGAATGAAGTGCAAAATCTTGTGGAAAATGTTATTGAAAAATTCGGAAGCATCGATATTTTAGTGAATAATGCCGGAATCACCAAAGATAAATTACTCATCAGAATGAAACTTTCGGATTGGGAATCCGTGTTGAAGGTGAACTTGACCGGCACATTTATTTGCACTCAAAAAGTAGCCAAAATTATGATGAAACAAAGACATGGAAAAATTTTAAATATCTCATCTGTTGTAGGAATTACTGGTAATGCAGGACAGTCAAATTATTCGGCATCAAAAGGTGGCATAATCGCATTTACGAAATCCATCGCCAAAGAACTTGCACCACGAAATATCAATGTAAACGCAATCGCACCAGGATTCATAGAAACTGAAATGACAGAAAAATTGCCAGCCGAAATTCAACAAAAATATCTTGAAAGTATTCCTTTAAATAAGTTTGGTAAACCACACGACATTGCAGAGTTAGCACTATTTTTATGTGACAATAATTCAGATTATATTACTGGTCAAACAATCGTAATAGATGGCGGAATGATCTAAAATTCCATAAAAAAAAGGAGAAAAAATGGACGCACAAATCAAACAAAAAGTAAAAGAAGTTATCGGAAAACAATTGGGGAAAAAAGAGAGTGAAATTACAGATTCTGCTGATTTTATCGCAGATCTCGGCGCAGATTCTCTTGATACTGTCGAATTAATTATGCAATTCGAAGAGGAATTTGATATCGAAATACCTGACGAAGATGCCGAAAAATTGACAACTGTAGAAAAAGCAATCGAATATCTTGAAACAAAATTAAAATAATCAAGTAATAAAAAAATCAAAAATTGTATCTTAGAAAAAAATCTTTATAGCTTATATAGCTGTAAATTACAGGTATTATGATGAAGACAAGACGAGTAGTCGTTACCGGTTTGGGAACAATCAATCCTCTTGGATTAGATGTGGAAGAAACTTGGGAAAATCTTTGCAAAGGAATATCTGGTATATCTACAATAGAAAAATTTGATACTACCGATATAAGCTCGAAAATTGCTGGGCAAGTGAAAAATTTCGATGTTCAGGATTATATCGACAGAAAAGAAGCTCGCAAAATGGATAAATACTGTCATTATGCATTAGCAGTTTCTATTCAAGCGATGAAAGATTCAAATTTAGGTAAAATTTCACCTGAAAAAATAGGAGTAATAACCGGAACTGGAATTGGCGGAATGGAAACTTTTGAATTACAAGTTGAGCAGCTTATCAAAAGAGGTCCTCGTCGCATCAATCCATTTTTCATTCCTAAAATGATTTCCAATATTGCGGCTGGAAGAATTGCAATTTTATTCAATGCAAAAGGTGTGAATTTCAATATTACATCCGCTTGCACTTCAAGCGCAAATGCGTTAGGCGAAGGATTTCGCGCAGTAAAATTTGGTGCTGTGGATGTCATCATCTCGTGCGGTGCAGAATCAGCAATTACTCCTCTAACACTCGGAGGTTTTGCGATTATGCGAGCTCTCTCCACAAGAAATGATTCACCACAAAAAGCGAGTAGACCCTTCGACAAAGAGCGTGATGGATTCGTTCTATCGGAAGGAGCAGCTACTCTGATTCTCGAAGAATATGAACATGCTAAAAAACGCGGAGCGAAAATATATGCCGAAATAGTCGGCTATGGCGCAACTTGCGATGCTTTTCATATTACAATGCCAGCTCCTGGCGGCGAAGGTGGTGCGCTTGCAATGAAAAATGCCCTTGAAGATGCAAAAATCCAACCGGAAGATATTCAGTATATCAATGCCCACGGAACCTCCACTCCTCTTAATGATAAATGCGAAACCGCTGCTATCAAAACAACTTTCGGCGATCACGCATATAACTTAAAAGTAAATTCCACTAAATCAATGATTGGACATATGCTTGGTGCATCTGGCGCAATCGAAGCCCTCACTGTCGTGAAATCTATTCAGGAACAAAAAATCCATCCAACAATAAATTTGACAAATCCAGACCCTGACTGTGATTTGAATTACAATCCAACGAAGGCAATTCCACTTGAAATAAATTATGCTTTAAGCAACTCTTTTGGTTTTGGTGGTCATAATGCAAGTCTCGTTTTCAAAAAATTAAATTAATATTTCGCAATCTATCATCAAATTGTAGTAAAAAATTTTGAACAAACAATCGAAACAATTTCGCAAATGGGAGAAATCCCTTTGCAAATTAGAAGAAAAAATAAACTACTCATTCAAAGATAAAAAAAACCTTCAAAATGCTTTGATACACTCATCTTCAACTCCGAAAACCTATCCAAAAAAATCTGAAACATTAGAATTTCTTGGGGATTCTGTCTTGGAATTAATAATAACTGAATATTTATTTCAGAAATTTCCAGACGAAAACGAAGGAAAATTGTCAAAAACTCGCTCCAAAATTGTCAGTAAAAAATATCTAAATTGGAAAGCTAAAGAAATTGGATTAAGCAATTTTATTTTTTTTAACGGAAATACTAAGCTCAAAAAAGATGCAAAAAATGTTCTTTCTGTAAATGCCGATGCAATGGAATCGCTTATCGCCGCAATATTTTTGGACAGTTCTTATTTGGAAGCAAAATATGTAGTTTCCAATCTTATTTTATCAAATTGGGAGAAGATTCTCGGCGAAGATGGTTTGAAAAATTATAAAAGTTTTTTGCAAGAATGGACTCAATCAAAATTTAGAATAAATCCCAAATATGAAATTGTGAAAGAGTCAGGATTATCGCACAGGAAAAAATTTTATGTTCAGCTAAATGTTGCCAATAAATATAAATCAAAAGGGAATGGAAATTCAAAAAAATCTGCCGAACAAAATGCAGCAAAAAATCTCATAAAAAAGTTCAAACTTAACGAAAAATAATTGTTATGATTACAATTTTTCTTCTCGCTTGTATCTTCTCAATTCTTGTTTTCTTCTATTACAAAAAAACAAATCCGCCAATTTCTAACAGTATGAAATGGTTTTTGGGGATGCTCAGATTTCTGTTTTTTTTTATCGTTCTTATTTTGCTAATAAGTCCAATTTTGCATATTAACAAAGTAACGAAAAAGGATTCTATCACAATCTTTGCAATCGATGACAGCAAAAGTATGAGTCAAAATCTTAATCGCGAAAAAAGCAAAAAAGTTATTATGCAAGAATGGATTTTAAAGTTATCAAAATTTTTTGAAAGTAATAAAATTGATTTCAAAACTTATCAATTCAGTAATGGACTTGAAAATGATACAAACAGAACCGATATTTTTCTCTCGTTAAATCAAATTTCCAAAAAGGAAAAAAACAGTAATAGTTCTGATATTATTCTCTTTTCTGACGGCTTGAATCACAATAATAACAATTTTTCACTTCTCGAAGAAATCAATATTCCAGTTTCAGTTCTTCAATTAGAAGAGAATATTCAGTCGCCAGATTTATCAATTGAAGATGTGATTACGAATAACCCAGTTTATTTAAATTCAAAAACAGAAATAAAAATATTGCTTGAGAATTTCAAAAAAAATCAGAAAATCATCGTAAATTTGTTGGAAAAAGATAAATTGATTTCTCAGAAAAAATTCTCAAATATTGATAATAAAAATGAGATAATTTTGGATTACAAACCTCAGGAAATTGGATTCAAAAAGTTACAGATTTCCGTAGAATTTGAAGATTTGGTTGAAGATAATCTTAAAAATAATCGAAGAGAATTTCTTCTCAACGTTGCAAAAAATCGAGCAAATATTGTGATTCTAACTTCTAATTTAAATTGGGATATTTCCTTTGTTCATCGTGCGTTACTCAAAAATAAAAAATTCAAATTACATCTTCTTGAAAAACGAAAAGATGGATATTATTCAAATAATAAAATTGTCGATATTTCAGATTTTATCCTTCAAACTGATTTGCTGATTTTACATAATAAAAATAATTTTAACCTATCAAACGGTGAATATAATAATATAAAAAAATTTGTGATGCGTGGTGGAAATGTTATTTATTTTGGCAAAATTGATAATAAAATAAGCGACATTTTGCCCTTGGAAAAGAGTAAATATCCTGATGAGATTATCGCAGATATTTCGTTTACAAATCTTACGAAAGATTATCAGAGTTTCGCTTTTGGAAAAACAGATGATGCAACTCAAAAAATATGCGAAAATTTACCACCAATTACTGCATATTTTTATGATAAGAAGAAGGGCGCGGAGATACTTGCAATTGCAAATCTTCAAACGAAAAATCCTATTATCGCCTTCTCAAAACACTTTAATGGAAATGTCTTGATGTTTGCTGTAGATGGTTTTTATCGTTGGAAAATGTGGGAAAATTCACAAAATGAATGGTTTGATAAATTTTTCAACTCAATTGCTAATTGGCTTATCAATACCGATATCAAGAAACGGTTTTTCTGCACGACAGACAAATTGCAATATATGCGCGGCGAGGCGGTCGAATTTTCTGCTCTCCTTTTTGATGAAAAGATGAATTCGATTCCTAAACAAAATATTTTATTGAAAATTTCATATCAGGATTCTCTTATCGAAAAATATTTTATCGAGAAAGATGATAAATATAAAATTGCTGTAAGTGGCTTAAGAGAAGGCAAATACAATTTCCAAGTTGAAACTATTTTGGGAAATCATACACTTATATCAAAAGGAGAATTTCTTATCGAATCGATGCCATTGGAAGATAGTTCAACAGGAATAAACTCATCTTTTTTGAAATTTATTTCCTCACAAACAGATGGAAAGATTATTCGTTCTGAAAAAGATTTTGAACAATTATTGGAAATAAAACGAAAGCCGAAAGAGATAAAAAGGACAAAAGAAATTGAATTGTGGCGAAAATGGTATGTGCCTGTGGTCGCAATTTTACTTTTATCATTAGAATTATTCATCCGAAGGAGAAAGGGATTATTATGATTGAATGTTATCGAAGCGATGCAATAAAAAGAATGAATCGCCCATCTAGATTAGCTTTGGCAGTTTCAAAGTTAGAAAATGGAAAATATAATGTAATCACACTTGGATGGTTTATGCACACTTCATTTGAGCCGCCGATGTTTGCAATTTCAGTCGCACAAAAAAGATATTCGTATGAGCTTTTATCCAAAAATAGAAAATTCGTCCTGTCAATTCCGTCCACAAAAATGGGAAGACAGGTTATGAAATGTGGCGTAATTTCCGGCAGAAATTTGGATAAAATTTCAGAATATAATATCAAAACTCAAATGGGGAAATTATCTGATATACCACTTTTGAAAGATGCTGTTGTGAATTTTGAATGCAAGACAATTAGCCAAATAAGAAGTGGCGACCACACAATTTTTATTGGAGAAGTAAAATATTCGTGGCAAAATGAAGATGAAAATCTCAAACAATTGTTGGTAATTCCAGAAAATGAAAATTACAAAGTATTGATAAAAAATGGAAGATATATTTTTGGGACTGTGGGGAAATAGTAAAATAATAATTTGCTATCTTCTCTCACAGATTGGTTTTGACAATTGCACATAATATCTGAAAGGAGCAAACTAAAAATGCATAAAAGATATGAACACATGCAAGTTGGCTATTTAATGTTAGTTATTCTGTGTATTGTATTGGCTTTTATGATTTTCTTTATGTTTTTTTATGGATTTAATTTAGGGGGCTTTTTTGTGATTTTAATAATTATGTTAACATTGTGGATGTTTAGTAGACTCACCGTTGTGATAGACAGTGAATTTCTCAGAATTAAATTCGGTCCTGGAATTATTGGTAAAAAATTTTTGTTAAAAGATATTATATTCTGCAAAGCAATAAAAAATCCTTGGTATTATGGGTGGGGAATCAGAATAACGCCACATGGCATTTTATATAATGTGTCTGGCTTTCTTGCGGTCGAGATTAAGATGAAAAGTGGCAAAAAGTATCGTATTGGTACTGATGAACCAGAAAAACTTAGACAAGCTATTCACCAATCCATTAAGAGATAGTTGATAGATGATATGTGCTGTTGCTACTTTTTTACTTTGAAATTAATAAATTTATGAAATTTTCCGCCACACAAAAAGGAGAATCTTATGAATACAAAAAACACATTAACCAATATCAAGTGTCTTCAATATTAGTTTAATCAGTTCATACGCTTTTTCTTTATCATTTTTATGCACATAAATTTCAATATTAGAATCACTGGCCGCAAAATATCTTGCAATTGATAATCCTTTTCTTTTGAAACCAAAGAGAATATCATTCTCATCTAAAATTTCAGATATTGCGTCTAACTGCATAGTATTGCGTATCTTACATAAAATAACAATTTCTTCTTTATCTTGCTTTTTCATATTTTATAATTATGACTTCAGCTGAAATTCAATATCACTTTCAACATTTTTTACTCTTACTTTTATTTGTTGTCCAAGAAGAAATTTTTGTCTACTTCTTTTACCAATTAAAAAATATTTTTCACTATTAAATTGATAATAATCATCGCTTAAAGAAGATAGGGGAATGAATCCTTCAATTGGGTATTCATCGAGTTCTACAAAGATATTTTTCTTATTAAAATTCACAATTAACGCTCTGAATGACTTTCCGATATTGTCCATCATAAATCGATTTTTCTTTAATTTTCCAATGGCTCTTTCTGCATTCAACGCAACAAGTTCCATCTCAGAAGATTTTTGAGAAAACATCTTAATTTCATTTATGGAAAAGCGACTTTCTGTCCATTTGAAAACGAACTGCTTCAGCAAATGATGAACCACAAGGTCGGGAAATCGTCTAATTGGTGATGTGAAATGTGTGTAAGAATCCAAAGCCAATCCAAAATGCCCGATATTTTGATGTGAATATTTCGCCTTCATCAAATTTCGTAGAAGCAACGTATCAAATACTCTGTGATGATTTTCATTCTGAATAGAATCCAAAAATTCTTTTATTGCCATATTTTTATCACTATTTGAAAAATTTAAAGTATAATTGTATGATTTAACCAACAAAGCGAATTCACCCATTTTTACCGAATCAGGCGGCTCGTGAATACGAAATATTCCAGCATTGCATTTTTGGGCAATTAATTCAGAAACAAATTGGTTTGCTTCGAGCATACATTCTTCAATTAGGAGATGGCTTTCGGTCGTTTTCACACGCATAATATTAATTGGACTTCCATTTTCATCAAATTCGAATTCGGAATCTGGAAGATCAAAATCTAATCCTCCTCGAGCGTATCTTTGTTTGGTCAAATGTTTTGCTAATGGTCGCAATTTCAGGAGAATTTTTCCTATTTTTGGATCAATATCATTCTCATTTTTCTCTTCAAATAATTTATCAACCTGATCGTAACTCAGTCGAGCATCGCTTCTTATGATAGATGGAACAACATTTCTGTGAACAATTTTGAAATTTTTATCATAATCAATAATTACAGAAATCGTTAATCTATCTCGATTCGGTTTCAAACTGCACAAATCGTTACTTAGTTTTTGCGGAAGCATCGGGATAACATCTTGAAGAAGGTAGATGCTGGTTCCTCTTTCAAACGCTTCCCGCAAAGTAGGGGAGTTTACTTTTGCAAATTCTGACACATCCGCAATGTGAACATATAGCCGATATCCCGTGGCAATGTCTTCGAATGAAATTGCGTCATCGAAATCTTTAGCGGTAATCGGATCAATCGTAAATGTAGTAAGATTTCTGAAATCTTTTCGTCTACTAACTTCCTTATTGACAATAGTTTCTGAAAATTTTTTACTTTCCTGTAAAACAGTATCTGGAAATTTTTCGGGTAAATTAAATTGTTTTATAATTGAAATGAAATCAATTTTCGGATCATCAAAATCTCCGATGATTTCAATTACTTTCCCAGCAGGTAAAATATTTTTTGTATAATTTCCCCAATTTGTTATTTCAATCAAAATTTTTTTCTTATAAATTTCGTCATTTGCGTTAATCACTTCGACGATATTATGAAATCTGGTGTTATCAGGTTTAATAAGATATTTTTCGTTTGTTTTGAAGCAATTTCCGACTATTGTTTTATTTTTCCTTTCTACAATTTTTTGAATTTTCCCAGTAAATCCATTTCGTGTTTTTTTCGTAATTTGAACTTCCACAATGTCATCATTGTAAGCATTCAGACACTGTTTGACAGGAATTTTAATGTCATTTTTTTCTGTGCGAACAAATGCGAATGAATATCCTTTTGAAATGGCAATTGCATCGAAAGTACCGACGATTACGGAGTATTGAGGAATTATGAAATATTTTTTTCCTTTTCTTAAAATAAGATTCTGTTTTTCAAGTTTATATAAAATTTTTCTTAGATTTTTGTATTTCTGCTTTTTTATCCGTAAAATGCGTGCAAGTTCCGCAGAAGAAAATTTTTTTGAGGAGTTCTTTCTAAAAAAGTAAAGAATTTTTGAAGATTTTATCCGTTTTGACATCAAAAACGATTTCCAATTTTTTCATCGAGAAATTGCAAAACTTTTTCTCTCTCTTCTTGTTTCTTTGAAAACCGAATCGATTGTCCACGAAATCTATCTAATTTTCTCGGTCTCGAAAATGTGCTTAACATCACACCTTTTTTATCGGCATAAAAGCATTTAAATTCTGAATGTTTTCTATCTCGACTAAAAAACAGATATTGAATTTGAAGAAATTTATCATAAAATTTGTAAGTAGTTGGAATAAAATACGAGAAGAGTGATGAAATTAAAAAAAATAGCGAAATAAAGATCCAAAAAATGTTTTTTGTAATTTCAAAAACGAAAAGAACAACTAAAATAAAAAATGCGAGTAGTAAAAATGATTGCAAAGGATTTTCAATTAGCGGAAACGATGTCCACGATATTTGAGATTTCAGATCAGAAATTTTGTTAGATCTATTCGACATTAAGCGCTTGTTCCTTGCATTTTTCAACTTCTTCTTTGATTTTCAAAATCTCAGGATACATCGAAACATAATTGTATTTAGCTGATAATGTGGAAATTTCGCGCTGTATTTCTTGTATCAAAAAGAGTAATGAAATTCCGATTGGCTCACTATCGCCAGTGATGAGTTCGTTAAATTTCTTAATATGACTTCTTATTCTAATAATTTCTTCGGTGATATCATATTTTTCGATAAAATGAGACACAATTAAAAGGAAATTTTTATCTTTTGATTCACCAAATTCAATGTCAGCAAGTTTTTCTAAACGTTTTTTTGTCTTTAATTTCAAATCTTCTTTGAAACTATCGATGGACAATTCTATTGTTGAGAGCGAGACCTCAATTTTATTTATAGATTTAATAAAAAATTCTTCGAGATTGTCTCCTTCGCTTTTTTTAACGATTTCAAGCTCATTAATTGCTTTCTTTACTAAATTTAAAATTAATTCAAGAAAATCAGAGGTGTCGTAATCGTAAGTAGGGGACTCGAAGATGTTTCCGATGTTTAATATGTCAGAAATTGTGATTTTGGAATCCAAATTATTTTTCTCTCTAATCTCTTCTAAAAGATTTACATATTTCTCAATAAGATTGTGTTTTGCATTAAGGTTTGGGAATTTGTCGCGATAATCGCTAATCGTGATGTTGATATGAATGTTGCCACGCTTTATTAAAGTTGGAATTATTTTCTCAATCTTATACGATATAAGTTGTGGAAAATTTCTCGGGATTTTACATTTAACAGAATTATATTTGCTATTTAATGAACGCACGGTAACTTTTATATTCAGATTATTTTGAGAATATTCCGAAGTTCCAAATCCTGTCATACTTTTCATAAAAATTCCTTTTATACTTTTTTTTCATATTTTACGGTTAAATAATTATGTCAAGATAAATATTCTGAATAGGGAGCAAGAATCTAACCCACACAACAACAGTTAATTAGAAAAATATCCTTATGTTTACATAACAGACATTATCAGACATTGTTAGTCAGTCAGATTGAAACGATTCCTGACTTCCGGTGCAAAAGTTCCAACCGGAAAATTTATTAAATATTTTTTATAAGCAGTTTTTGCCAATGAATATTTCTTTAAATAAAAATAGCAATCACCGATATTTTTTTGAATATATTCATCGTATTTTCCAACTTCATCAATTTTTGATAGCTCAAGAAATATCAACAATGATTTCTCATAATTTTTATTTTGCAGGTAATAAGCACTCATTTGAATTTTTATAAATAGCAAATCTTTATTTTCGCAAATTTTTATCAGATTATCATATTTCTTTTCAATTTCTGATGTTTTCAATCCATTTATGGATTTTAGGAAACCGACAAACTCATCCGTAAACTTCGATGAATGCTTGATGAAATCGTTTATTGCAACAATATTATTCAAGTAAATATTTTCATCATCAAAGTTCAAAAAATCTGTAAAAATTGAATCCGCTTTTTCAAAATTTTTTGAAAAAATATATGATAAATATAGTTTGTATTTTGCTTTTGATTTAACCTCAATAAAAATATGTTTTTTCTCAATAATTGTATTTAAAACTGCCGCAGCATCAACATATTTAGAAGTATGTAAATAGCAATCAGCAAGTGCGATAGAGAGTTGAGCCATTTCATTTTGATTTGTTGTAAACTGCTTTGCTTTCTGCAAAAATCTTTCTGAATTTTCTGCTGAATTATGTAAAATAAGCTCCAATTTTACCAATTTTATCAAAACATTTCTGATTGTTTTTTGCGAAAAATGTATTCGAGTTTTTTCGTATAACTCCCAAAATTTAATGAAATAATTGTATGCAAATTCATATTCTTGCAATCGATAATAGACATCCCCTATTTTGCCAAAGATTGATAACATCTGCGTTTCGCTTGAACTGCCCGTTATTATTGATTCATACGATTTTATGCACAATTGTGAAAGGCCAAGTTTTTCACACGTTTCAGCAAAATTTAGAAGATAACTTGTGCCAAGTTTCTCGAAAACCAAAAACGCTTCATCGAAGTTATTATTTTTTAGATAATAATTACCCAAAAGCCGTTTCAAAAGTACGCTTTCAGATTTTTTCAGCTTATTGTTGATAGCTTCAATGACAATTTCAGAATTCACATTCAATTTGTCCAATCGATATTTCACTAAACTGAACGATTTATCATCAAGCATATTCAAATATTCATCGATTGCAGATTGAAAATCCATTTGATATTGATAAAGCAAAGCCATTTCTGAGGCATATAAATCCGGTTTTTGAGAAATTTTTCTCGCTTTTTTATAAAATTTTATCGATTCATCAAAATACAAGTTTTTTGTAAATTTTTCAGCAATCTTTTTGTAATATGAATGATTTCCTAACTTGCTTCTTATTAGCACATTAGCTTCTTTTTTTGCATTTTCCAATTCGCCTTTTTTGAGATAAATATCTATTTTAGTTAATGAAATAAATTCGTCATTCAGATATTTTTTTTCAGATTCTAAGATATTATTTAACTTTTCAAAATTCTTTTGTCGTAAATACAAAGTACACATTTTTTCGATTACTTGAAAATTGTGTGGAAATTCTGAACGCAGTTGAATATAAATTTTTTCAGCAATATGAAATTTATTCTGCCGTTCGTAATTTGTTGCTTGCCGTAGCTTAATTTTCAGCAAATCCTCTTTCTGATAGGCATTTATAGAACTGGAAAAGAATAGAACAGAAAACAAAATAATAAAAAATAATTTACTTTTCATTTTGAATTTTTTCCAAATATTTTTTAATAAGGCGATGATATTCTTCTGGATAATTTTCGTTTATAAATTTCAAAATATCTTTTATTTGAATTTTTTCTTCTTTGACTATTAGTGAATCTGGCGTTTGAAAAATCTGTTTTTGAGGAGATTTTGATTCTCTTTTTTTGCTGAAATCCCGGCGATGTACAGATTTTTGAGCATCCAATAATCTTGAAAAAATCCTTTCTTGCTGCTCAATTAACTCTTTGTCGATTATACCTTTATCAAGTTTTTTTAGCACTTCTTTTAATTCCTTTTCAAGATCTCCAAGATTACCGAGTAATTTTTCTGTTTCAGGAAAATCCCGCAAAATTCTCTCCATATTTTCTTTTATCTGCTTTTCATCTGCAGCAATTCTTCCAATCATATTTCTTTGCTCTGGTGATAAACCTTGCATTTGTTGTTGCATCATTTGCTCAAAAAGTGCCTGTGTAAACATATTTATCGAACCTTGACCTTGCGACATTTGCTGAAGTTGCTCAAGCAAACTCTGCATTCCTCCCCCACCTTGACCGGAAGATTGTTGAGATTGAAGCAAATCAATTATCATTCGATTCAATGAAACATAAATCTGCTGCTTATTTTTGTTAATGCGATAATTTCTTCTATTTTTGATTTTCTCGAACATTTTTTCAAATTCATTAAAAGTTTCAGCGGTATGAAAAGAAAATTTTGGACTCAACAGTAACATAATTTGTGGAATACTAAACAAGTTATTAATCGAATTTTTCAGGCCATCATACATCGCAATTTCTTCATCTAAAATATCGTAAGCAGTATATTTTTCATCGAGAAATTCTTCCTGTTTTTGCGAAAAATAGAGTAAATCAAAAATAGTTTTTTCAATCAACTCTTGCATCTTTTTCTGCATAGCTGATTGCATCATACTTTGCGCAGATTGAATGGATTGCTTGAGTTGAGAAAAACTTTGTGAGATACAATTTTGCATCGATGGCAAATTTTCAGAATCATTTTTCTTCATCTTATTTTCAGCATTCTGCATATTTTCACTCAATTCACTTTCTTCCATTTTGGAAAGTCCATTTTGCAATTCTTGAGCAGGTTTTTGTTTGCTATTTTCAGATAATTTTTTTATTAAATCCTGAATATTTTTCTGAAGGTTATCATACTTTTCTGAAATATTTTTCTGCTCATCGGAAAGTTCATCTAACCTTTTTTCTTCATCAATTTGTTCATTTGTTTGTTGATTCAAATCATTTTGCAATTTCTCTAATTCTTCCGCTTGTTGTAAGCATTTTTGCATATCTTGTTCAAGTTGAATACTCCTCAACAACTTCAAGGTCTCTTCTAATTTTTTTAGAAATTCTTCTTGTGAAAATTTGAAATTCTCAAGGGATTTTTTCATTTCTTCAGGAGTAATATCTTTCATTGCATCTTGAAGTTTTTTCATTGCTTCTTGTAATTCTGTAGTTGAGATTTCTTCCATTATTTCCTGAATTTGTTGCAATTTTTCCAAAGTTTCATTCGAAACAACACGATTTTTTTCAATTTGTTCAATAAAATTTTTATATTCCTGTGCACTCTCTTCAGCTTTTTTAGCAAGTTTATTTTGCTTTTGCAAAACTGATTTCAAATCCTCTTTTTCTTCCCAATTCATCTCTTCTTTTTTGAGAAATTTCCTTCTTAATTCTTCAAATTTTTCTCTGTTTTTTTGAGTTTCATTCAATTTTTCAGATAAAGTTTGAAATTTGTCTTCTTGCTCCTTTTGAATCTCCTCATACAACTCTTCTATTGAAGGAAATTTTAATAAATATACATTTGATTTTGATGATTGCTTTGCTGGAAAATTGCAATTATCAAAAATTTCTAAATGGTAGCAAATTACATCGCCTGGAAGTAGATTTTGGTTATTTAAGTCAAATTGATAAGTGCTTTTGAAATTTGTAGAATTGATATTTTTTTGAACAATTTTTGATTGATATTCCTCATCATTTTTCTTAAAATTAATTAACAGTTTTGAAATTCCGAAATCATCAGATGCAAAATATTCAATATCTTCCGTCATATTTTGTGCAAGAATTTTATCTTTCGCTGGAGAAATAATTCCAATTTTCGGCGAAAAATCTCTTTCTGCATAGACCGTTCGTTCAATCGGATGATTCAAATTTTGCAAAATATCTTTCAGAAAAAAATGATAAGAAAAACTTTTATTTATCGTGAATTTTGTTGAATATTTGAATTTATTAATTTTTTTCAATTTCATTATATGTTCATCAGAAAAGACGATACGATAATCGTTTAATTCATTATTCACATCAATAAAAAGTGTGATTTTTGTTCCATTCAGAGCAATAATATTCCCAGAAACATTCTCCTCGATTTTGTTAGATAATTTCGAATATGATGGATAATCGTAAAAAATATCCAAATTATTTATTGTCGGTTTTTCGAGAACATTAATTTTGAAAGTATCGGAATTTGTGAATTTATTTTGCACAAAATATCGCATTTCATCGCAAACATTGAAAAACAGATAATTATCTTTTTGTAGATTTATCGATTTCCAGCGACGATTAATTTCATAATTCAACGAATATTGCAACTTTGGATAAAAATTTTTTATTTTAATTTTCTGGTTTTTACCTTTTAGCAAAGTTATATTTCCTGGAAAAACATAAATGTTTTCATCATATTTTGGTGCGAAATTTTCTATTTTTGTTAGAGCAAAAAATGATGTGGAAAAACTCGATTTTTGAAATAAAAAATTTACCATAAACATCAAAATAATGAGAAATAAAAATTTTACAGGTTTTAAAAGAATTGCAAAATCTATGATATTTTTGGTCTTTAATTTCTGAGAAAATTCATTGGCGAGTTTGATATTTGCATTAATTATTTCATCTGAATAATATTGAGTTTTATTGTTAAATCTGCTTTTTTCGAGTTCGTAACTTGATAAAAATATTTCTTCACTTTCGGGAATTTTTTCAGAAACTTTTTCGGCAAAATATGCTAAAGAATGAATGTTAGAAGCACTTTTAAAGATATAAAATAATATCACAATTAATGATAAAAGTTTAAAAATTATTGTAATTGATTTCAAAATTGTGAAATTATTTTGGAAAGTGTTAATCAGAAAATTTGCGCCAATAAATAAAATGGAAAGAATAATTATTAAGTACAAAACATTTTCCAATAATCCTGTGAAGAAATATCTTGTTCGTAAAGATTTGAGTGCTTTTTTGTATAGATTCATTTTTTTTATTAAAAGATTATTTCCATTTGCAAACTTTTTAACTTTTAAACTTTT
>JACNJR010000033.1:20439-36153 GCA_014382495.1 Candidatus Cloacimonadota bacterium
GAGTCGAACCCACGACCTACTGATTACGAATCAGTTGCTCTACCACTGAGCTATGGTGGCATCTTTTAAATTTTTGTTTATGTTAGAAGTTAGTTGTCAAGTTTTGAACTAAATTTGGTGGAGGTGGCGGGAATCGAACCCGCGTCCAAAGATTTGACTGCAAGAAATTCTACATATTTAGTCAATTGTGTTATTTCATTCTGAATGAAACAACCGACAAACTCACCCAGAACAAGTCTAAATAAGTTTCAACATTGCTTATAGACATCACAATATCAGAGCCATTCTAATCGGCATTTGAATAGAAACGAATGGCAACTTCAGTCCAAATGTAGCCACTTTATTAAGCGGCTAATGCTAGATTTTCATCTGCAATTAATTTTAATATCACCATTTTAACAGGATAGGTAATCTCCCTGATATGCTATTCTTGCAACCGCAGTCCCTGTCGAAACCTGTCACCCCCTATGTATCTGTTAAAAAACAAAATTGTCATCAATTGTGTTAAAGTCAAATTTAATCAAAAATTCTGTCAACCTTTTTCAATTCTTTTTTATTGAATCTTAATTGAGTTTTGAATAGGAAATTTAGATATTTGTTTTTTTTAATTCATTTTGTCATACTTTTCTTTGAACTGTTTTATACTTTCGTAGACAGCTTTTGCTGCTTTTTTTTGGAATGATTTTGAGTTCAGTTTTTTCTCTTCAAATTTATTAGAAAGAAATGCTATTTCAAGCAAAATTGCTGGCATAAAAGCACCTCGCAGAACATAAAAATTCGCGAATTTCACACCTTTATTTTTCGTTCCCAAATTATTGACTAACAATTTTTGCGTCATATTGGCTAATTCTATACTTTCACGCAGATGCTCACTCTGCCTCATATCATAAAGAATGAAATCCAAATCCGTGTATCGTTTAATAGCATCAGGTTCTTCAAACTTAATCACATCATTTTCGAGTGCTTCAACTGCACGCGCTTCATCAGATTTTGCTGGCGAAAGGTAATAAACTTCGCTACCATTTGCTTTTCGGCTGTATGCAGCATTGCAATGAATACTGATGAAAAGATCCGCTTGATGATTGTTTGCGAAATCAGTTCGTCCTCTTAATGATACAAATTTATCCGTTTCACGAGTAAGAAGCACTTCAACATTAAGGTTTTTTTTCAATAATTTTTCCACTTCTTTTGCGATTTTTAGAACAACATCTTTTTCTTTCAATTTTAAAGTTCTTCCGACTGCGCCTGGATCTTTTCCGCCGTGCCCAGGATCCAACACAATTTTTCTTATTAGAAATTTCTTCATTGTGGAGAGATTCAAGACAATGTTTTTATTCTCGAGTGTGATGAATTCTGAAAAAAACATTTCATTGCATAGTTGAATGAAATATTCTGGAATATAAAAATTTTTATTTTCAATTTTGATTTTATCGTGTAAATTATAATTTCTATTGCCGAATTTTACCCATTTACTATAAAAGAAAAAAATACATTTCTTCTCAAAAATAGTAAGAATAATTCTTTGCAAATTAGTATCAACATTGACTTTTCCATCAAATACTCTTTCCAAATCATAGATATTAAAGTAATTTTTATTATCCAGTTTTACAACAAGCAAATGATCTTTTCTGCTTGAATTAACATAAGAAATTGAATATTCAGACGCAAAAAGTAGAGAAAAATTAATGCAAATGAAAATTACAATTAATATTTTTTTCATACTATCTTTTTCATAAAATTCAAATTTTTTGTCAATTTATTATTGACACCCTGTTCCGCTTTTTCGTATTTTGTTTGCCATAATGAGAGAAAAATTTTGTATTCTTGATGGAACTGCACTTATTTATCGTTCATATTATGCCTTCAAAAATAGACCTCTAATCAACTCAAAAGGTGAAAACACAAGCGCTATTTTTGGTTTTTTGCGCACAATTATTTCTCTAATTGAAAAATTTCAGCCAGAATATTTTGCCATTGCATTTGACGAACGTGAACCAACTTTTCGGCATAAAAAATTTCCAGAATATAAAGCTACGCGCGACAAAATGCCAGAAGATTTAGTTGAGCAACTTGCACCAATTCAGCAACTTGTGGAAGATGCGAAAATCCCCCACATCTCAAAACCGGGTTATGAAGCCGATGATATTATTGGAACGCTTTCTCGCAAATTTTCAAATAATTTCGAAATTATCATCATTTCGCGTGATAAAGATTTCTATCAACTAATCGATGAAAATATTACTTTGTATGATTTTTCGAAAAATAAATATATTCGCGCGGAAGAAGTGAAGAAAAAATTTGGCACAACTCCCGATAAAGTCGTTGATATTCTTGCGTTAACTGGTGATTCCGCGGACAATATTCCTGGAATACCAAAAGTCGGTATAAAAACAGCGATAAAATTAGTGCAAAAATTTGGAAAACTGGAAAATATTCTTTCTAACATAAAAAATATTTCACCAGAACGGATTCAAAAGAGTATTAATAATTTTGCTACGCAAGGTATTTTATCAAAAGAGCTTGTAACAATTTTTCAGGATACTCCAATTGAAATTGAGAAACAGGATATAAAGTTAGAAAATATTTTTACTGAAGATTTGAGAAAATTTTGCGAAAAATATGAACTTTTTGCGTTCTCAAAATTTTTCAAAAAAACAATTTCAAAAGAGCAATCAGAAAATTTGAATAATTTTATAATTATAGATGAAAAATCGAAATTTCAAAGTTTGTTGTCTAAACTTACTCAACAAAAATACATTGCAATCGATTTGAAAACCGATATTCCAAATGCAATTAGCGGAAAAATTGTTGGGATTTCAATTTGTATAAATCAGAAAAATGCATATTATTTACCAATTCGCCATACTTTTGGGAAGCAGCTCGATTCAAAATTTGTGTTAAATTCTTTGAAGCCAATTTTGGTAAATTCAGATAAATATTTAGTTGGACACAACATCAAATTTGATTTTATGATTTTTAAAAATGATGATATAGAAATCGCAAATCCATATTTTGACACGATGATTGCGTCTTATTTGCTTTCGCCAGAACAACATCGGCACAATCTTGATTCGCTCAGTTTTCAATATTTCCATCACAAAATTATTCCGTTTGAAAAGTTGATTGGAAAGGGAAAAAAACAAATTAGTTTTACTGAAATTTCAATCGAAAAAGCTGCTCAATATTCCGCAGAAAATGCAAATATAATATTTAAATTGTGGAAAAAATTGGAAAAAAAACTTATTGAATTGGAGATGGAAGAATTATTTTACAAAATTGAGATGCCGCTAATAAAAACTTTGGCAAATATCGAAAGGAACGGTATTTCCATTGATGATAAATTTTTTACAGAATTTTCAAAGGAGCTTGATTTAAAGCTTTCCATATTGCAAAAAAATATTTTTCAGATTGCTGGGGAATTTTTTAATATCGATTCGCCAAAACAGCTTTCTGAGATATTATTTGAAAAATTGAAATTGCCAAAAATAAAGAAAATAAAATCTGGTTATTCGACTGATATTCAGGTTTTGACAAAATTGAGTAAAGATTTTGAAATCGCTCGCTTGCTCATTGAATATCGGCAATTGAAAAAATTGAAATCCACTTATGTTGATGTGTTGCCAAAACTGGTTAATTCTGCAACAAAGCGCATTCACTCCTCATTTAATCAAACTGTAACCGCTACAGGACGCCTGTCAAATTCGAATCCAAATTTGCAAAATATTCCAATTCGAACGGAAATTGGAGAAGAAATGCGAAAAGGATTTGTGCCGAAAAGTCCGAATTTTTCTATCCTTTCTGCTGATTATTCGCAGATAGAACTTCGTGTGATGGCGATAATTTCAAAAGATGAAAATCTCATCAGAAATTTTCAAAATGGTGGCGATATTCATTCACAAACTGCAGCTCTGATTTTCAATTTAGACGAGAATGAAATTTTGTCGAATCAAAGAAGGCAAGCTAAGATTATCAATTTCGGGATAATGTATGGAATGGGCTCATATTCACTTTCTCAGCAATTGAAAATTTCACGAGAAGATGCTAAAATGTTTATTCAAAATTATTTTTTACATTATCCCAAAGTGAAAGATTATATCGATCAAACAATTGAATTTGCTCACAAAAATGGATATGTGAAAACCATTTTTAATCGTCGCCGAAATCTATCTGAAATAAATAGTCGTAATCATCAAATTCAGGCATTTGCTGAAAGAACTGCAATAAATATGCCTATTCAGGGCTCTGCTGCTGACATTATCAAAATCGCAATGAATAACATTTTTCAAAAAATTAAATCGAAAAGTGATGAGATAAAAATGATAATTCAAATTCACGATGAACTGGTTTTTGAAATTAAAACTGAGAAAATTAAAAAATATTCTAAACTCATAAAATCAGAAATGGAATCAGTACTTTCATCAAAATATTCAGGAATAATTCCACTCGTCGTTGACTTTGGTTACGGCAAAAATTGGTTTGACGCTCATAAATGAAACAAATCAAATTGCCATACGGAAAAAACTATAAACTACTGATTATTCCTAATAAAAATGTAATTAGTATTTTAGGAAATCAAAAAATTGCTGCTAACGAAAACCCAACAAAACTACTAATTGAAAAACTTGAAAATCCAATTGGAACAGATTCGTTGGCGAAATTAATTAAACGAAGAAAGCCAAAACACATTGTTGTTATTTTGAGCGATAACACACGTCCATTTCCGCATAAAAATTTGCTTAAAGTTTTAGTTGAGAAATTATATGTAAATGGCACTGACAACGCAAATTTGCGATTTGTTATATCTAATGGAACTCACAGAAAAATGAAAAAAAGCGAAATGGTTTCTCGCTACGGGAATTGGGCAGTAAAAAACTTTCGTTTTGAAAATCATAATTGTCTGGCAAAAAATTTAGTTTCATATGGAAAAATGAAAACGGGAAATGAACTTCGGGTAAACAAGACAGTTGCAAATTCCGATTTTTTAATTACTATTGGAATAATTGCTCCTCACTATTTTGCTGGATTTGGCGGTGGGCGAAAGTCAATCTTGCCAGGGATTTGTGGGTATGAAACGATTCGCGAAAATCATTCAAATATTATTCATAGTAGCTCTCAATTGGGCAAGCTCAATGGTAATTATATTCATTCAGAAATGGTAGAAGCGGCACATCTTGTCGGAGTCGACTTCTCAATAAATGCAATTCTGAATCACGAAAAAAAAGTTGTCGATTACTTTATTGGCAATATCGATACTGCTTTTCACGAAGGAGTAAAGGCGTTTGAGAATTTATTCTCAACTAAATTTGAAAAATTAGCAGATGTAGTTTTTACTTCGCCTGGTGGATTTTACAAAGACCGAAATTTTTATCTTTCACAACGAACTTTGAACAATACTATACAACTTATCAAAAATGGCGGAACTATCGTTATAGTAACCGAATGTCGCGAAGGCATTGGTCAAAATGAAATGGAAAATGCATTAACTTCTGCAAAAAACTTAGATGAACTTTTTTCCACAAAACAGGAAAATATTCAAATTGGTGAACATCGAGCGTTTGCAACTGGAAAGCTGCTGAAAAAAGCAGACATTTTAGTTGTGAGTAAAATGAAACCAAAAAAAGTAAGAAAAATTCATTTCACCTCGATGAATTCTCTTGCTCAATGTATAAAATTTATAGAGAAAAAACATTCAAAAAATTTTCTATCTTACATCGTACCAAACGGTTCTGTGTTTTTACCGACAAAAATTGATACACAATTTTAATAATTAAAAATATGATTAAAGTCGTTTCAAGAAATTGCCAAAGTTATGAAATTAAAAAATTAAAGGAGCATTTTATAGAAATATTTTTTGAAAGTAATTCCTTGAAAAAGATAAAAAGTTTGGAATCGGTTTTGCTTAAACCAAATTTGTTAGGACCATATTCTCCACAAAAAGGTGTAACTACACATCCGATTTTCGTCTCAGCATTAATCGAAATTTTGAAAGATTTTAATATCAAGATTTCACTGATGGATAATCCGGGAGGTGTAAATAAATATGAAAAAGTTCTTGAAAAATGCGGATATACAAATTTAAAGAAAAAATACGGAATTAAAATTTTTAATCTTACGGAAACTGGGATTTATAAAATTGGCAAAAATCCCAAATATGTTGTAAGTAAGCCATTTCTTGACTGCCAAGCAATAATAAATTTACCCAAATTAAAGACACACACATTCACATTAATGACCTGTGCGATAAAAAATTTTTACGGAATTATCCCGGGTTTAGCAAAAGCAAATTACCATCGTTTATTTCCAAATCCAACAAAATTCGCGGAGGTAATTCTCAACACATATTCGCTCGTTAAAGAGAAAATAGTTTTCAATTTAATGGATGGAATAATTGGAATGGATGGAAGCGGACCTTCATCGGGAAATCCAAAGAATTTTGGAGTAATTTTAGGAAGCAAAGATGCAATTGCACTCGACATTTGCGCGGCTAATTTGCTTGGTTTTAACTTCAAAAAAATTCCAATAATTTATTTATCCGCAAAAAAATATGATCTTTCATATCAAGAAATCAAAATGCTTGGCGATTTTCAAAAAAAGGATGTTTTAGAAAATGTTAATATCCAAAAATGCATTATTTCAAATAGGATTCTTAGAATTTTTTCTACGCCTTTGAAAAATTTTATCAAAATTTTCTTCAAAATTTATCCAGTTTTTAGTCCGAAAAAATGCACGCAATGTGGAAATTGTATAAAATTTTGTCCAACTTCCGCACTCACTTTTTCGAAAAATTCTACAATTCCAAAATTAGATAGAAGCAAATGCATTCTATGTTTATGCTGTATAGAAATATGTCCTCAAAGTGCTTCATCTCTGAAAAAAAGTTTATTGAGTAAAATTTTTCTTAATTAAATTTTATTTTTTTTGATTTAAATAAAATTTGACAAGATTTCACTAAAATGGATTTTTGGTTAAATGAGAATATTTGAAATGAATTGTTTTGAAATAAGATTTTTATGTTGGTTGCGAAAAGTACTCGCAATCAAACGCAGTTTTTTGATTAACTTTCAGAAAAACTCAGGCATTTATGAGACTCATAAGTGCCTTTTTTTATTCTTATGAAAAAATTATCTGTTGAAAAAATTATCGAGTTAAGTTTGCTGGAAGATATTGGTTCTGGCGACATTACAACAGTTGGAATTAGCGCTTCCGAGAAAGAAATTTCAGCGAAAATTATTGCAAAACAAGATGGAATTCTTGCGGGGATTGATATTGTTTGCAAAATATTCAAAACTGTTGATTCCAAAATAACCTGCTCAAAAAATGCACAAGACGGCGATTTTATTCGAAATGAAGACGAAGTTTTGGTCTTAAATGGAATGAGTTCTTCGCTTCTAAAAGGCGAAAGAGTTGCGCTAA
Source organism: Candidatus Cloacimonadota bacterium (assembly GCA_014382495.1). GTDB lineage: Bacteria > Cloacimonadota > Cloacimonadia > JGIOTU-2 > JGIOTU-2 > JACNJR01. The sequence goes on from JACNJR010000033.1 coordinate 27,853, forward strand.
ATTTTCTTCAACGAATGAGCGGAATCGCAACTTTGACAAGAAAATTTGTAGATAAGATTTCACACACAAATGCGAAAATTTTGGATACGAGAAAAACTACTCCACTTTTGCGAGAATTGGAGAAATATTCGGTTAAAATTGGCGGCGGCTATAATCACAGAATGGGGCTTTACGATGCGGTTCTTATTAAAGAAAATCATATTGAATCTGCTGGTTCAATTTCGAAAGCGGTGACGCAAATCATAAATAAAAATCCAGACATTTTCATCGAAGTTGAAGTAAAAAATTTGAGCGAATTGAAAAAAGTGCTTGACCTAAAAGTCGATAGAATAATGTTGGATAATATGTCAATCACAAAAATTCTGCAAGCGGTAGAAATCACAAACGGAAGAGTTGAATTGGAAATTTCTGGTGGAATTAACTTGAATACAATTCGCAAATTCGCCGAAACTGGCGTTGATTATATTTCCATTGGAATGTTGACTCATTCGTATAAATCATTAGATTTTAGTATGTTATTCAAATAAAATTTAGGAGCAAGATGAAGGAAAATATCAAAATTCTTTGTGAGTTACAAGCGATTGACAGCAAGATAATTACTGCAGAAAATGCTTTGAAAAGTTTACCAGAAGAGCTTGAAAAACTCGAAAATAAATTCAAAACCGCAGAAGAATCGATAAAAAATATTACTCAACGACTGGAACAAAATCACAAAAATCAAAAAAAGTTTGAGATTGATATTTTGAAAAATAATGAAGATATCAATAAATATGAAAATCAGCAGCTGATTGTGAAAACAAACAAAGAATATAAAGCACTGAATTCTGAAATTACTTATCGGAAAGAAAAAAATGCTCAAATAGAAGAGAATTTGATTGAATTGATGGAAGCGGAAATGGTTTTGGAAAATGAGGTAGAAGAATTTAAAAAAAATCTTGAAGGCGACAGAAAAATTCTTGAAAAAGAACGAGATAAAATTGAAATTGAAATGGAAAAACTTGATAAAAAAGTTGAAAAACTCGACAAAGAAAAACAGAATCTTTCTAAAAATATTCCGGAATCATTATTTAAAAAGTATCAAATATTATTAAGCCATAAAAATGGCAAAGCAATTGCACCGATAGAAAATGGCATATGTTCTGGATGTCATTTGAAAATTCGTCCTCAAGTAATTGTGGAAATTTCGAAACAAAAATCGATACTTGTTTGTGAAAATTGCTCAAGAATTTTAGTTCCTTCTCAAAAATCTGCTGAAGAAAATTAGACAATCGTTCCGATTTTATCGGAAAGGAAAGTCCGAACACCAGGAGCAAAATACTTCGTAACGCGAAGTTCCAGCGATGGGAAGATAGTGCCACAGAAAATAAACCGTCTCGATAATTCGAGATAAGGGTGAAAAGGTGGCGTAAGAGACCACCAGTTTTGATGGCGACATCAAAAGCTCGGTAAACCTTATTTGGTGCAAGGTCAAATAGAAGAGAATTCTCATAATTTTTTGTGAGAAACGAATAGCTCCGCTCGTCAAACTCTTGGGTAGACCGCAAAAATCAAGTGGCGACGCTTGATTCAGATAAATGATTGTCATTCCGATTTTCGGATTGGAAAACAGAATTCGGCTTATTATTCTCTTCAGCAGATTAAAATTTTATTGTTAGGAAATTTATGAAAAAAAATTGGATTTTTCAGAATACTGAAATAAGTGAAGTTGAAACAAATAATTTGCGAGAAGCACTTTCGTGTCCGTATAAAATCGCAAAATTGCTGCTCAAAAAAGGAATTTCAACAGAGCAAGAAGCACTCGATTTTTTTCATCCAGACGAAAAAAATTTTCACGACCCATTTTTGTTTGCGGATATGGAAAAATCTGTAGAAAAAATTATTCGAGCAATTCACGATAAAGACAAAATCATTATCTTCGGAGATTACGATGTGGACGGGACTTCAGCGACTGCTATTCTTCTTTTGGGACTTGGAAAATTAGGAGCAAATGTCGATTTTTACATTCCAAATCGAATGGTAGGTGGATATGGACTTTCTGCTATCGGAAACGAAGAATTAAAGAAAAGAGGAGCAAAACTCGTGATTACCGTCGATTGCGGAATAGACGCTGTGAAAGCAATTCAGGATTTGAATCAATCAAAAATCGATGTCATTGTAACAGATCATCATACTCCGAAAAAAATTTTGCCCGATGCATTCGCAATAATTAATCCGAAATTGGAAAATTCGAAATATCCCTATCTTGATTTATCGGGAGCTGGAGTTGCATATAAACTACTTGACGGAGTATATTCTCAGATAAATGATAAAAATATATCCATCACAGATTTTCTCGATTTCGCAAGTTTAGGTACTATCGCGGATATCGTTCCACTTTCTGGAGAGAATAGGATTTTTGCAAGTTTGGGTATAAAAAAAATGTCTGAAAGAAAAAATCTTGGGCTCAAAGTTTTAATGAATCTTGCTGGCTTGAAAACGCAAAAGCTAAAATCTACAGATATCGTTTTCAAAATTGCTCCTCGAATAAATGCAGCCGGTCGGATGGGAAGTGCTGATAGAGCGGTTAAACTGTTCACATCCACAATTTCTGAAGAGGCACAGTTTCTTGCGGAAACGATACATAAGGAGAATCATAAGCGTCAGCAAATCGATAAAAAAACTTTTAATGAAGCTTGCGCAATTATCGAATCGAAATATCCCGATATGGAAAATACATATTTTATCGTTCTGGAATCTGATAGTTGGCATTCGGGAATTATTGGAATTGTCGCTTCGAAAATTGTTGAAAAATATAATCGTCCGACAATTTTAATCACATTTGCAAATGGCGAAGGAAGCGGTTCTGGACGAAGTATTCCAGGATTTAATATCTTTGAATGTCTTCTGAATTTCAAGGAATATCTAATTAATTTTGGTGGACATAAATATGCTGTTGGATTGTCAATTTTGCCTGAATACATCAATATTTTCGAAGAAAAACTTAACCAGTTTGCGAAAGAAAAACTCTCAACAGAAGATATTCGTCCGCAAATTCCAATCGCAGAGGAGTTGCAACTTCAAGAAATTGATACTGAATTTATGAGTTGGCTGAAAAAATTTGCGCCCTTCGGTCCAAAAAATATGAATCCGATTTTCGCAAGTAAAAAGGTTATGGTCGTTGGTTATCCGTATATTGTTGGAACGAATCATCTGAAAATAAAAACCAAACAGAACGGAAATACGCTTGGATTGATTGGCTTCAATATGGGCGAAGTGGCTCACTTTCTGAAGAAGGGCACATACATTGACATTGCTTATTCGCTGGAGGAAAATGAGTGGAATAATAATGTTGAAATTCAAGGAAAATTAAAAGATATTCTTCCACATCAAAAATGACAAAAATCATTTCAAAATTTTCATTTATCATATTTGTAATTGGAATAATCTCCATCAATTCCTGTTCAGAAACAGAATTTATTAGTCATTCAAAAATCCCATCATCCATCAAATACGAATCGTCAATATCTCTTCCATTTGAGCCAGACAAAATCTGTTATTGTGCACATTCAGAGTCATTTCTTCTTCTAAACAAAAAAAAGAATACAATATTTAGAATTAATAAAAAGGGTAAAATTTTAGAAAAAATTGGCGAATTTGGTTTTGAAAAAGGTCAGTTTTTAAATATTTCAGATATTTCAACAGATGGAATTGGAAACCTTTTTGTTGTCGATAAATCTGCAAATTCAATTATTAAATTCGATGAATTTGGTAAATATTTAAATAAAATTTCTTTTGAAGAAATTAATCAACCCGAACTAATTTCTGTAAAAAATAATGGAGATTTGCTTTTGTATGACGCATTCTACAATGAAATTTTCTGTTTTGATAACCAGAATGAAATACGATATAATTTTGGAAAATTTTCACTAATTAATCCCCAAAAAATCGAAAATTCTACTAATATAAATTATGTTTTTGACAACGCGGAAAACTCTATTTTTGTTTTTGATGATTTCGGTGGTATTGTTCGCAAGATTCAGCACGACGAAAAAATTGTTGATATCGCTTCATCAAAATATTTTTTGCTTTATATCACTTTAGACGGAAATGTTTTCTGTCACAAATTTAAAAGTAATTTGATGCGGCATCTTGCAAAGATATCTGAACTATTTCCAATTTACAAAATTGACTCAATTTTTGCTTTTGACAAAAAAGTTGGATTAATTTCTGAGAAGAAATTACATTTATTTTATCTTACGAATGAATAGTATATTACGACATAAATTTAATGTATTGGTTTAAGTAATAAATTATGAAAAATTGGCAACTTGCAATCCTTTCCGGAACACTTTTCGGCTTATCTTTTATTCATATCGGACTCGGATTTTTGGTTTTTTTTGCATTTGTTCCCTATCTCATTTTCATAAAAAATTCAAGCCCAAAACACTCCTTTTTTAACGGTCTAATTTTCGGATTCGTAGTCGCGAGCATCACGCTCTATTGTATGGTTCTCGTCGAGATAATTGCATTTGTCGGCATTCTGATTATTTTACCATTCTACAACGCAATAGTTTCATATATAATAAAAAAGATTCAACTCAGATTCACAAAATTTTATCTATATTTATTCCCAATTCTTTGGATTGGATTTGAGTATTTTATGACATTGGGTCCTCTGAATTTTCCTTGGCTAAATGTCGGATATTCTCTCGCAAATTACTATTATCTCATTCAATTTGCCGATGTATTCGGTATTTGTGGCTTATCCCTTCTAATTTTGATAATCAATGTAATTATCTATAATTTTTTCCAGAACAGAAAAAAATCATTGATTTTTCTAATTTTGATATTTATTTTTTGGTTTGGCTACGGAATTTTTATGGACGAAACAATTCATCTCGAAAAGAAAAATTTGAAGATTGGAATTTTGCAATTAAATATTCCACAAAATGAAAAATGGAGTAGTTCGGTGGAAAAAATTGTAAAAAAATACGAAGAGCAGACAGCAATTTTAACAAGCAAAGACACGCTTGACATCGTTGTTTTTCCAGAATCTGCAATTACGACATATTTGCTGCATACAAAAAGATATAGACGCCGAATCTCAACATTGGCAAAAGAAAATCGGATAAATATTGTAACTGGTTTTCCAGATTTTCAGAGAAATCCAAAAAAATTTGGGCAAAAATATTTACGCTTCAACAGCGCCACGATGATTGATAGTTTGGGATTTTTTTTCCCAAAATACGACAAAATCCGACTTGTTCCATTTGGAGAAAGAATCCCTTTGCTAAGCACCTTTCCAATTCTTGAAAAGCTTCAATTTGGGCAAGCAAATTTTGAATATGGGAAAAATTTTCAGCTTTATCAAGTAAATGATTTCCAATTTTCTATCACCATTTGCTTTGAATCCGCATTCTCAGAATTGAATAGAAAAAATGTTCAAAATGGCGCAGATTTCATTCTGAATCTCACAAATGACGCCTGGTACGGAAGAACGGCTTTTCCGAAGGAACATGCAAATATGAATAGAATTCGCGCAATCGAAAATCGTGTTTCGATTTTTCGAGCAGCAAATACTGGCATTTCTTTAGTTGCAAATCCGAAGGGTGAAATTTTGACAAAAACTGAAATTTACAAAAATGAAAATATTTCAGAATTTTTATTTACAACAAATTTGAAAAATACATTTTTTGGAAAATTCGGTTTCATTCTCCCAATTTTCTGTTTTTGGATTGGATTGTTTATTGCCATTTATTCCGTGATTTTTGGCAGATTATTTACAAAAAAATTATGATACGAGAGATAAAAGCAAAGACGAAATATTATTACACAATTAGTGAAGTTTGCAAAATAACTGGTCTGAAATCACATGTTTTGAGGTTTTGGGAAAAAAAGTTTCCACAATTGCATCCGAAAAGAAAAAAGAGAGGAAATCGTTATTTTACAACCGAAGATATCGAAATAATTAAGAAAATAAAGTATCTTCTTTACGACAAAAAATTCACAATTGATGGCGCAAAAAAGAGATTAAAAAAGGGCTCGGATTTCTCCGAAATGACAAGCAGTAAAATTCTCTATCTTTCTGATGCGCAATCAAATTTTCTAAAAAAAATTAAGAACGAACTTAACCAACACCGTGGAGCCTTACTATTGCAGCACCTTGGTTTGGCGCGGTGGAGTGAATCTCAAGATTTGAATTGAAATCTCCCACAGCGTCTGGATTGAATGTAACAGTAAATTCATGTGAGGCATCGGCAGCTAATTCAAATTCTTCCTCGAAATCAACTTCAAAATTATCAACATTGGTTGGGATGACTTCTGTAATTGCTATCGAACCAATACCTTCGTTGGTGATAGTTACGGTTGCCTCAGCACTCAAACCAACTCCAACATCTCCAAACTCAACAGCATCCACATCCACGGAAAGCGTGTTCATCTCAGCAACGAGATCAAGACTAACAAATCCGTCAATTTCAAATTCCAATGAACCTTCACCACCGAACATATTCTCAAGATCATAAGAGGTGGCATCGTATTCAGTGTCTGTGGAACCGTCCCAAATCTTGAAGGACATGATTTCCCCTCGTCTGAAACCGTCAATTTCCTCATTATCGGGATTATTTGCAAATGCAGCAAGTCCAATTGGTTCACCATCACCTTCAGCAACTCCAACACCAGCAACCACTCCATCAGTAGTAAAGACACCGATCTCGTCGCCTTGTGAAAGGTCATCGCCATCAATCGAATAACTGCGGATTAAAACGGATTCACTAACACCGGTATCTATTGGGTCCCAGTGTCCGGCGGCTCGAACACCTTCACCAGCTAAGGCAACTCTCATTTCGTTTTCCTCAGCATTAGAGATAATGGTAATTACACCATTAAAATCTCCCGCCTGACCTGGCTCGAAGTAAACCGTGACTTCTAATATACCTTCAGGTTCAATTACTTCTTCGGCCAAATCACCCGGATCGAATTCACCACCGGCGGAGAGTCTGGCGACGGAGAAATTATTGTTGTGCCAAACCGCCTCACCGGCGACCATTTGGAATGCAGCAACATATTCTCGTCCAGCACTAGTATCCCAGAACCGGAACTCGATATCCTCGCCATCAGCAAAACCGTTATTATCGTTCTCTTCAGCACCCATCGCAGCAATACCGACATCCTCTTCCATTCCGCCTTCAACAACTGGGGAATATCCACTGCATATTCCATCAGAGTTAAAGACACCGATGTAATCACCCTCAATAAGGTCTTCACCGTCAATTGTGGCCTCGACCACTAAGATCGTCATATTCTGGTCGGTAATGTCAAATTCCCAGTCAAATTCTGCTATGTCATTGTCCCAATCCACTGAGAAACCATCGCCTGCAGCCTCAATATTAGAAACCGTTAAGGCTGCATCGCCTGTATTCTCAATTGTCAGAGTTTCTTCACCATTCTGGCCAACCTCGATAAGGCCAAAGTCAATCTCTTCAGGAACGCCTATTGCAGGAACTGCTTCTGCTACTCCCATACCACTCACGGAAACTACTAATTCGCCTTGATTCGGATCATTTGATACTATTGTTACAACACCTTCAAAATCGCCCGCTTCACCTGGCGCAAAAGTAACAACTACATTCTGCTCCCCTTCAGGCTCAATTGTGAAACCTGCGTCAAGATCATCAGAGAAATAATCCCCGGTGGTAACTACCGATTCAACTTCCAAATCACCATTACCATCATTATATATAGTGAACGTCCAATCATCAGAGTCATCAATCAGGACTTCGCCAAAATTATGGTCGTCCGCGGACACTCTGATTTCTGGTTCAACTGCCTCTCCAACGCCAACTAACCTGACTTCAACCTCGCCGTTGTCCGGATCATCTGAAGTTATGGTTAAAGTACCTGCATGATCGCCTGGAGCTTCAGGATCAAACCAGACCAGCACATCGACTGATGCTCCTGGTTCTATAACTGCCTCGTCGGCTGGTTCAAATTCATCGCCTGCAGAGAGCCGGGCGACGGAGAAATTATTGTTGTGCCAAACCGCCTCACCGGCGACCATTTGGAATGCAGCAACATATTCTCGTCCAGCACTAGTATCCCAGAACCGGAACTCGATATCCTCGCCATCAGCAAAACCGTTATTATCGTTCTCTTCAGCACCCATCGCAGCAATACCGACATCCTCTTCCATTCCGCCTTCAACAACTGGGGAATATCCACTGCATATTCCATCAGAGTTAAAGACACCGATGTAATCACCCTCAATAAGGTCTTCACCGTCAATTGTGGCCTCGACCACTAAGATCGTCATATTCTGGTCGG
>JACNJR010000096.1 GCA_014382495.1 Candidatus Cloacimonadota bacterium
TCAAAGTATCAGAATCAACCTCAAATGAATCCCATTTTGAGATATTGAATCCGTGATTTTTGGGAAGGAAATCGAGGTCAGGTTTTTGGCTGATAGCAGAAATAATCATATCTGCTTTGATTGTAAATTCCGTTCCTTTTATTGGAATTGGACGGCGTCTTCCACTTTTGTCCGGCTCACCCAAACGCATTTTAATACATTCCATTCCAACGACTTTTCCGTTCTTGCCGAGAATTTTGACAGGTGCGGCAAGAAAGTTGATTTTCACGCCTTCAAATTCGGCTTCATAAATTTCAACTTTGTCAGCCGGCATCTCTTTTTTTGACCTTCTATAGACGATTGTTACTTCATCGACGCCCAGACGCAAACTTGTTCTTGCAGAATCAATAGCCGCATTTCCTCCGCCGATTACGATAACTTTTTTGCCCGAATTTTTTTTATCACCAAGATTGACCTTTTTCAAAAATGAAATGCAATCAACTATTCCTTCAAATTCATCTTCGCCTGGAATGTTTAATTTCAAACCTTTATGTGCGCCAATTGCCAAAAATACGGCATTGTATCCATTTTTGAAAAGTTTATCAACGTCCTTAATTTTTGTATTCGTTTTAATTTTCACACCGAGATTTTTTATCGATTTGATTTCTGCACCGATAACATCTCTTGGCAGGCGATAGGAAGGAATTCCGACAGATAGCATTCCGCCCGGAATGGCGAGTGTTTCGAAAATTGTAACGCCGTAACCGAGTCGGATAAGGTCATTCGCAGCAGTCAAACCAGCCGGTCCTGAGCCAACAATCGCAACATATTTTTTCTTGTAATCTATACTTTCTACTTTTTTATCAATTTTTAGTTTTAATTTTTTGATATTTTTGAGTTCGTAATCTGCAATAAATCTTTTTAAAATTCTGATGGTGACAGAGTTATCGATATCACCTCTTCGGCAATCAGCTTCGCAAGGATAAGTGCAAACTCTTCCGCAAATTCCCGGCAAAGGATTGGTTCTTTTTACGACTTCAAGCGCCTGTTCAAATTTTCCGGATGCGATCAAACCAAGATATGCTTTGACATTTACGCCAGTTGGACACGCAACGCGGCAGGGAGTTCCCTTTATCGTTTCGATATCATATCTTGTACCCATTTTCTCAAATTCAAGATAAGCGCCCTCTTTTTCCAAAATTTCCGTTATTCCTGCCATTATTTCACCAAATTTTTACCGTAATTATAGCCCTTATCAAACGCATTCAAATTCAGTTCTACAAATCTTGAAGGGACGGATTCGGGAATACTTTTTTTCATCGCATCAACTGAAATGACTTCAGTAATAGCGGTAAAAAATCCCATCATCACAACATTTGCGATAATTTTTTGCCCTAATTCTTCGGCAAATCTTGTTGAAGGAATTGAGTATAATTTGACTTTTCCCCTTTTATTTTTCAAGTTAACAAGGTCCAAATCGTAAAGGAGTAATCCATCGTTTTTCAATTCCGGTTCGAATTTTTCGTAAGCTTCCTGCGCCATACAAATCAGAATATCGGATTTTGCCACATAAGGATACAAAATTTTATCATCCGAAACAAGCAGCTGCGAACTACACGCTCCGCCTCGTGCTTCAGGTCCGAATGCCTGATTCATCGTTGTAAATTTATCATCATAAATTGCACCGGCGCGCCCAACAATAATTCCAGAACGGATTATTCCTTGACCGCCGTAACCGGCAAATCTAATTTCAACTGTTTTTTTATTCATAAATTTTGAACTTGTCTCCAATCACCTTGCTGTGCCGTTCGTTATACGAATCAATATAAGTCGGTCGTTTCTTCTCAAAAAATTTGCCGACAATAATTTTCTTTTCAGCTGTGATTTCTACATTTTTTGTATCTTCATCATTTTTGATTTCAGAATTTTTATGATAAAACTCAATCAGTTCATTCTCTTTTGGAGATGCTGGAATTCCAGCGAAATAGCAATTTCCTGGCGAAATCACTTCAATTACAGAAAATCCGGATTTTCCTAATGCCCGAGTCATACTTTCTGTGAGTTCTTTCTTATGAAGTGCTGTCCATCTCGCAACATAAACTGCTCGAGAAGACCTTGCCACATGCGGTATATTAACAGGTCGCTCAAATACTGAATATGGCGAAAATGCAGATTTGATGGTTGGCGACTTTTTCCCATTAATTTTTGGGTAGAGAAAATTGTTCACGCAAATCACCACAATATCCATATTTCTTCTGCTGGCATGCATAAAATGATTTCCGCCAAGTGTAATCAAATCGCCGACGAATACGACAACTTTCAGTTTGGGATTGCCAAGTTTCATTCCTGTTGCAAAAGGAATAGAGCGTCCGCGCGTGACATGAAACAAATCAAATCCAAGATATTCTGAAATCTTAGGTTGATACAGAAAATCAGAAACGAGACAAATTTTATCTGACTCAATTTCTGCCTTTTTTACTGCGTTGGCAAAAGTGCTAAACAATGGATGAATTTTCATAATTAACTATTTTTTTCGTGAATTAATCGATATAATTCGGTTTTATGTTCAATGATTCCTTCAACTTTTTTCTTCTCTTGAGCAGCATATTTAATTGCTTTGAAAATATCTTCAGGATTATGCACAAATCCGCCACCATGCGGAACAAGGACAACATTTGCATTTCCGTGCGCGCATCTTTCTACTTCATAGACAATTTGTCCGTAATTTATTTCTGGAACGACAAATGCCTTCACCTTTTTGGAAAGTTCTGCAATGCGTTTTTCTGGAAATGGCCAGACAGTTACCAGTCGCAGATTTCCGACTTTTAGACCTTTTGCTCTTGCCTGTTCAATCCCACGAATTGCCACTCTCGAAGTGATTCCATAAGAGACAACAACAACGTCAGCATCGTCGATTTCATCCTCATTCAATTCAATAATTTTATCAGCATTGAGACGAATTTTATCAACCAATCTTTTCGTGTCCGGAGTTTGGCTGAAAGTTGGATAACCTTTTTCGTCGTGAGTAAGTCCGCTAATGTGAAGTTTGTAGCCATCGCCGGCTTTTGCCATTGGTGGAACAAGGTCTTTATCCGGTTTGAATGGAAGATATTTCTCTTTTGGACCTTTGTAAAATCTGCGTGGCTCAATATTAATTTTGTCCGCTTCCGGCACGACAACTTTTTCAGTCATATGCCCGACGCATTCGTCTGCCATTATCATCACAGGACATCTATATTTTTCGGAAAGATTGAATGCTTTAATCGTATAATCGAACATTTCTTGTGGAGAATCTGGTGAAATCGCAATAATTTCATAATCACCGTTAGCGCCCCATCTTGATTGCATCATATCCGCTTGACCTGCCTGCGTTGGAAGTCCTGTGGAAGGACCGCTTCTTTGAACATTCAGCAGAACGAAAGGAGTTTCCAACATTGCTCCAAGCCCAATATTTTCCATCATAAGAGAAAAGCCGGGACCAGAAGTTATTGTCATCGCCTTTTTGCCTGACCAGACAGCTCCGAGAATTGATGCGATAGAGCCAAGTTCGTCTTCCATCTGAATTGTAATTCCGCCAACATAAGGTGCTCTGTGAACAAACGCTTCGAACGCTTCGGTGGATGGAGTGATGGGATATCCTCCAACGAATTTACAGCCAGCAGCAATGGCTCCATAGGCTGCAGCAACATCACCATCAATATAGTATGAGCCGGTCAAAACATCTTTTTTATTCGCCTTCATAATCACTTCTTTTTCGGCTTCGATTCCGAAAGCCATTCGTTATAGCGTTCTATATATGTTGGTTTTTCTCTATCAATAAATTTTCCCATAATAATCTGTTTTTGATAATCTATATCAAGATTTTCTGTCGGCTCGTTGTGCTTTATCACTGCATTATCGTGATAGAATCTCATCATATCAAGTCCATCGCCGAGCCGATTAATTCTGGAATAATATTGAGCGCAAGGTGAGATAACTTCAACCACAGAAAATCCGGGTTTCTGGATTGCTTCCACAATAGAATTCGTCAAGCGGCGAACATGCAAAGCAGTCCATCTTGCCACATACACCGCACCACACGCTTCTGCTAAGCGCGGAATATTGTAAGGCGGCTCGATGTTTCCAAAAGGCGAGGTGGTTGCGTAAGCTGTAAGTGGTGTCGTAGGTGCGACTTGTCCGCCGGTCATCGCATAAATAAAATTATTTACGCAAATCACGGTGATATCGATATTTCTGCGAGCAGCATGCATAAAGTGGTTTCCGCCGATTGCAATAATATCGCCATCGCCGGAGAAGACAATCACTTTCATTTTGGGATTGCCAAGTTTGACGCCAGTTGCGTAAGCAATTGCGCGACCGTGCGTCGTATGAAACGAATCAACTTTGGTGTATCCTGCCACTCTGCCCGTGCATCCGATTCCAGAAACAACACAAACTTCATCCAAATTAACTTTGAGCTTCTCCAAAGCAGATGCGAAGGAAGTGACAGCAGTTCCAATTCCGCAAGCAGGACACCAAATATGCGGAATCCTGTCCATCCGGAGAATGTTCTCCATTGGATGTGGTTCGATTTTTTTCTTAGCCATTTTTTATAATTCTATTAGTTTCTCGATTTTTTTCTTCTCTTTCGATGCTTTGATTATGGATTTGCAAATATCTTCAGGAGTTGGCAGCCCACCGCCAAGAATTGGAACGAAGAAGACATTACAATTTCCTGCTGCACATCTCTCTATTTCAAAAGCAATCTGCCCAAAATTAATTTCAGGAATAACGAATGCATCGATTTTTTGGGCAAGTTTTCGCACTCTTTTTTCAGGAAATGGCCAAATTGTGATAAGACGAAATGAGCCAACTTTTATTCCATCTTTTTTCGCCAAACTAATCGCTTTTGAAACAACAGTAGAAGTTGCTCCGTAAGAAATCACGACGACATCAGCGTCATCAGTTTCTACTTCTTCATACTCAATTATCTCGTCCTGATATTTTGTAATTTTTTCCATCAGCGGTCTGACACATGCCTCCTGACATTCGGAAGTCATAACAGGATAACCTCTTTCGTCGTGAGTCAAACCGGTTACATGAAATCTGTATCCGTCGCCAACATTTACCATTGGCGGAACGAGATTTTTGTCATTTTTATAGGGCAAATATTTATTTTTGGCACCTTTGAAAAGTTTTCTTGAAATTAGTTTTAAATCTTTTGTAGGCGGAATTTTTACGAGTGTTTTTTTCTGAGCAATATACGCATCGGTCAGCAGAAGTACAGGAACGCGGAATCTTTCTGAAAAATTAAATGCTTTTATAGTAAGGTCAAAACATTCTTGCGGAGAATTTGGAGTGAGGACAATTGTTTCATAATCGCCGTGAGAACCCCATCTTGCTTGCATCGTATCGCCTTGTGCAACACCATTTGGAATTCCGAGAGATGGACCAGTTCGTTGGACATTAACAATCACACAAGGAGTTTGCAGCATAATTCCCAGTCCAATGTGTTCCATCATATTGGAAAGTCCTGAGCCAGAAGTTACAGACATCGATTTTTTTCCTGTCCACGAAGCACCAAGCACAGCTGCCAAAGCAGAAATCTCATCTTCCATTTGAACAAAAGTTGCGTCAACTTCACCGCTTCTTTGCAGAAATCTGTCTGTTGCTTCGAGTGATGGTGAAATCGGATAGACGCCGAGAAAACGGCAACCAGCTGCAAATGCTCCTTCGATAATAGCTTCGTTTCCGCTAAGATTATGCGTTCCGGTCAAAACACCTTTTGAATTAGCTTTCAAGGCATACCTCTTTATCTAAAGTACACCAAATAGCAAAGTCAGGACAGACCATTTCGCAAAGTCCGCAATTAACGCAATCATTCTCATTTACAATTTTTGGCGGATGATAACCTTTGGCATTAAATTTTTCTGACAATTCAAGAACATTGTTGGGGCAATATTCCACACAGAAGCCACATCCTTTGCACCTATCTTTCAGAATATGAATTTTACCTTTTGGAATTTTGAATTCGCTAAGATTCAAAGATTTTCGCCAATATTTTGCTCTTGTTTCTTTCATATTTAAACTCAGATTTAATTATTTATCTGATACTCTTTTACACCTTTTTGATAAAGATCATTTCCATAAATATCATTTGCAACGATGCATGGAAAATTTTCAACTTCAAGTTTTCGAATTGCTTCTGCTCCCAAATCTTCATAAGCGATAATTTCTGCTTTTTTGATTGATTGTGCAATTACGACTGCGGCGCCGCCAATTGCTGCAAAATATACCGCTTTATTCTTTTTCATAAAGTCAATAACTTCTTGATTTCGCGGACCTTTTCCAATCATTCCTTTCAAGCCAGCATCGAGAAGAATCGGCGAATATGGATCCATTCGATAACTTGTGGTTGGTCCCGCAGAGCCGATTGCCATTCCAGGTTTTGCAGGAGCCGGACCAACAAAGTAGATTATCTGTCCTTCAATATTGATTGGCAAATCTTTTCCATCTTCGATGAGATCAACTAATCTTTTATGAGCAGCATCTCTGGCCGTGTAGATTATTCCGCTGATGAAAACTTTATCACCGATTTTTAGATTTTCTAAATCTTCGGTTTTTAATGGTGTCTGTAAATGAATTTCGTTTTCCATAATTTTTCCTACTCAATAATAGCACTTTTATGTCTGTGGACATGACATTGAATATTTACAGCAGCCGGCATTGAAGCAATATGGCAAGGTTTATAGAGAATTTTAACTGCGAGTGCTGTTGTTCTTCCGCCAAGTCCTTGTGGTCCAATTCCTAATTTATTGATTCTCTCTAAAATTTCATCTTCAACTGCTGCCCAAACAGGGTCAGGATTTTTTTCATAAAGCGGCACGAGAAGTGCTTTTTTTGCGAGAAGAGCGCTCTGCTCAAAATTGCCACCTAATCCAACGCCAACAACAATTGGCGGGCAAGGATTTCCGCCAGATCTCTTCACTCTATCAACAACAAAATCTTTCACACCATCAATTCCATCGGCTGCCTTCATCATTTTAACTTCGCTCATATTTTCTGAGCCACCACCTTTTGGTGCAATCGTAATTTTGATTTTCTTTCCGGGAACAATGTCAGTATAAATAATTGCTGGAGTATTATCGGTTGTGTTTTTTCTTCGGATTACCGGATCATCTACCATAGATTTTCTGAGATAACCATCTTTATATCCTTGCCTAACACCTTCGTTTATCGCTTCATAGAAATCTCCACCAGTCAGATGAACATCTTGCCCTAATTCAACGAAGACAACCGCGACTCCTGTATC
>JACNJR010000047.1 GCA_014382495.1 Candidatus Cloacimonadota bacterium
GCGAAGGATAAGTCCCATCTCCGCCTGCATTCGTTGTGTACTGAATATCATAAATTGTTGTGGCAAATACAACTGATCCCAGCAACATCAACGAAATAAAAAACACCAACTTTTTCATTGTTACCTCCATATTTTTTTTTATTTTAGCCAATAGTTTTCATTACAATAAACTTGTCAAGATTTTTTTTATTTTATGAATATTTTTTTTAATGAATTTATCCGAATCTTATATTTTCACATTCTTAGCAGATAATCAATATCGCCCTCGCTCTCAATTTCATTTTTTAATTTTTCAATAATTTCATTAACAATTTGTCTAATTCTCTCTCTCGATAAATTTATTTCTCGTGCGATTTGTGCGAAATTTTTCTCCTCCTGCATCTCATTCAAGCCGAGATATTCATTGATAATATGTGCATCTCTTTTACTCAACTTTTCAATCACTTTCTCGATTTTCTCCAGAATTTTTTTCCGCTTAAATATTTTCTGCGGATCATCATCTTCTAAATCGATTTTTTGTGATGAAACTTTCTGCACATCT
Organism: Candidatus Cloacimonadota bacterium; assembly: GCA_014382495.1. GTDB lineage: Bacteria > Cloacimonadota > Cloacimonadia > JGIOTU-2 > JGIOTU-2 > JACNJR01. The sequence goes on from JACNJR010000047.1 coordinate 542, forward strand.
TTTCTGGACAAGATATCATTGTCGTCGTAAACTTCATCTAATGAGACAGTATTCAAATTTTTATTTAACAACTCTTCAGCCCTTTTTTCGTTGACACCAACTTTTTGTGCAATTTGTTCAATATCAGCATATTCCCCTTCGACAGCGTGAAGTTTCTGGCGTGCATCTTCGATTCTGAACATTGTTGAGACGGTCTTTGCTGGAATTCTTATCAACCGATTTTTTTCATAAATTGCAGAACGAATTGCCTGCCTTATCCACCATACGGCATAAGTAATTAATTTTGTGTTTTTGCTCAAATCGAATTTATCAATCGCTTTGATTAGTCCAAGATTACCTTCGCTAATGAGTTCGGAAAGTGATAATCCCTTATTTTGAAATTTGCTTGCAACTTTTACAACAAATTTCAGATTACTTTCGACGATTTTTTTCATCGCTTCTTCATCGCCACTTTTTACTTTTTTGAGCAACGATATTTCCTCTTTTTCCGAAAGGACTGGTAATTTCGCGATGTCAGAAAGATACTTTTGCAAACCTTTATCTTCTGCTGGGTTTTCTGTCATTTTAAATTTCTAATCGAACTGTAATCCCCTATTTACAACTTTTTATTGAAAGCTAAATTTAATTTTTTTTAAGAAAAAGTTATTAGTGTTTTATGCTTTTTTGATTTTTCCACTTTTGATACATTGAGTGCAGACCCAAATTTTTTTCACAACTTCATCTTGCTTCACTCTGATATGTTGCAAATTTGGATTCCATCTTCGTGGAGTTCGTCTATCAGATTTACTTCGATTCTTCCCAAATATTGGTGCCTTTCCACAAATCTCACATTTTTTAGCCATCGTAAAACTCCTTAATGTTTATTGTTGCTTAGTCAGAAACTGCCATAATATTTTATATCATAATTTATGCTTGAATTTTATTAAATTGACATTTTATCACTATGAAAAAATTTATGGCAAGTTTTTATCAAAAAAAAATATATTTTCCAATAATTTTATGAAATCAATTAAAGAATGCAAAACTTTTTTTATCGAAACTCTTGGTTGTTCGAAAAATCTCGTGGATAGTGAAAATATCTACGCGATTTTCGATGCGAATAATCTCCAAATGGTTGATAATCCGCAAAATGCCGATATAATTCTTGTTAATACTTGCGGATTTATCGAACCGGCAAAAGAGGAATCCATCGAAACGATTTTTCATTTTTGCGAATATAAAAAACAATTCAAGTGTAAATTTCTTATCGTAACTGGCTGTTTGGTTGAAAGATATGAAAACAATCTTAAAAAACTTATTCCAGAAGTTGATTTTTTTTACAATTTGAAAAAAATTCAAAAAATTGGCGAACTTCTTGGTGAAAAGAAAATTCAGAAAAATTTCAGAAAATTGCTCACACCTTCACACTTTGCATATTTGCGGATAAGTGACGGCTGTAACAATAATTGCAGTTATTGCTCAATCCCAAAAATTCGTGGAAAATTGCGAAGTAGAAAAATTTCCGAACTAATAAACGAAGCAAATATTCTTGCAGAAAACGGCGTGAAAGAATTGATAATTATCGCACAAGATATTGGAAATTATGGCATCGATTTATATGGCGAAAACAAGTTATCTGAACTCCTTTCTGAATTAGAAAAAATCGATAAAATTTCTTGGATAAGATTGATGTATCTTCATCCAAAACATATTTCCAGAAATTTGATTCGCCAAATCGCGAAAAGTAAAAAAATTTGTAAATATCTCGACATCCCAATTCAACATATTAGCGATAAAATTTTATCCAAAATGAATCGGAAAATTTCCCAAAAAGAGATTCTTCAAAAATTAATTATGATAAAAAATTTAATTCCAAAAATTGCTTTGCGAACGACAATTATGGTTGGATTTCCAGGAGAAACTGATGCTGAATTTCAGGAACTATTTGATTTTATAAATGAACAAAAATTTTCCAAATTAGGATGCTTTACATATTGTCAAGAAGATGGAACGAAAGCGGCAAAAAGTTCTTCACAAATTCCTCAAAACAAAAAAAACAAAAGGCATAATCTCATTATGAAGTCGCAAGGAAAAATCTCAAAGAATAATCTGAAAAAATTTATCGGAAAAAAGATGAAAGTTATTGTTGACAAAAAAATTGAGAATCGGCTTTATGAATGTCGCACAGAATTCGATGCGCCAGATGTCGATGGAATCGTTTATCTTCAAGATGCAAATGCGAAAGTCGGAACTTTCGTTGAAGTTGAGATTGTTGATAGTTTGGAATACGATTTAATCGCGAAGATATAAAATAATATCTCAGGAGAAATTAAATGAAAAGGATTTTTAGTGGAATTCAGCCGAGTGGCAGATTGCATATTGGAAATTATTTTGGAGCGATAAAAAATTGGCTTCAACTGCAAAATGAATATCAATGTATTTGGGGAATTGTCGATTATCACGCCATCACCGTTCCATACAAAACTGATGAGTTGGAAGAGCGAGTAATAGATTGTACCGCAAGTTATCTTGCTGCTGGACTTGACCCGGAGAAGAGTATTCTGATGATTCAATCAAAAGTGAAAGCCCACACTGAACTTACCTGGATTTTGAATACAATTTCTCCGATTTCCTGGTTGGAACGAGTTCCAACCTACAAAGATAAATCTAAACAATTTAGTTCAAATTTGAATATGGGTCTGCTCGATTATCCAGTTTTGATGGCTGCGGATGTTATCCTATATAAAGCGAATGCAGTTCCTGTTGGTGAAGATCAATTGCCACATCTCGAACTTTGTCGCGAGATTGTTCGACGATTCAATCATATTTTTGGAAAGACCTTTCCTGAACCGAAAGCAATTATCAAAAAAGGTGCATTCGTAAAGGGTTTGGACGGAAAAAATAAAATGAGCAAATCTTTAAATAATTGCATTTATCTCGATGAAAATCCTGATGATATTTGGGAAAAATTATCGACTGCCGTAACTGATCCTCAGCGAGTCAGAAAAACCGATGCGGGAAATCCTGAGATATGTAATATTTTCTCCCTTCACAAACTTTTATCATCTAAATCTCAAATTGAATACTGCAAAGTAGGATGTCAAACCGCTGATATTGGATGTTTGGAGTGTAAAAAAATTCTTTCTGAAAATATCATACAAGAGTTGTCTCCGATAAGAGCGAGATTAATTGAGCTGAAGAAAAATAAAAAATATCTCAAAGAGATTTTGATGAATGGTATTGAGAAAAGTAGAAAAATAGCTGAGCAAACAATGACTGAAGTTTATGATAAGATTGGAATAAAATATAAATTTTTGAAATAAATTGACATCAAATATCCAAATCAAAATTTTTGTCTTCAAAAAAATAAAGAAAAGATAGGAAAAATATGCAGACATTTTTATTGACTATTCACATCCTGGTTTGTGTAGGATTGGTCATTTCTGTCCTTTTGCAATCGAGTAAAGGTGGCGGATTGGGTGGAGCATTTGGAGGTGGTGGATCGAGTGACGCTCTCTTTGGCGGACAAGGTGCGTCTGATTTTCTAAAAAAAATTACTAAAGTTTTAGCCATCGCATTTATGGTGTTATCGATACTTCTCGCATTGACTATTTCTGCGAAAAAACCTGACAAAAGTAGTGATGTTTCGCAGGAAATTGAAGAAGGTATTGAGAAAAGTTCAAAAAAAGAAGCGCCATCAGCATTGCCAGAAGGATTTGAGGTTCTACCAAAACCTGAGAAAAAAGAATAAACGATTTTTTTTGAGCAGAAGTGGCGGAACTGGCAGACGCGCAAGACTAAGGATCTTGTGTCCGAAAGGATGTAGGGGTTCGAGTCCCCTCTTCTGCACCATTTTTTTAGTTATTAAAAATTTATAACTTTGCAATTTATAATTTAATCGCGCCCATAGCTCAATTGGATAGAGCATCTGATTACGGATCAGAAGGTTCCCTGTTCAAATCGGGGTGGGCGTACTTTTTTATTCAAATCTACTTTCTCTTATTTTTTCATCCACAAAACTTCGCACTTACAACTTATCCTCATATTCAACTGACTCAGTTTTCATCTCCTGCTTTTCAATGTTTGCCATCTCTTTCAGAACTTGATTTAACATAATTGATTTTTCTCTATATGGAAGAAATCCACTTTTAAAGCCGTTTATAATCAAATTCTTTATATCTTTGTACTTAAAATTAAATTCTTTCACAGCCAACATAAATTCTTTAGTTATTGTTGTATTTGACATCAGACGATTGTCAGTATTGAGTGTAACTCTCAAACCCAAATCATAAAACATAGAAAGTGGATGTTCTGCAAAAGACGAGACAGCGTTTGTGTGCAAATTGCTGGAAATACAAATTTCAATTGGTATGCGATGGTCATTCACATAATTGAGCAAATCGCCATCTTCAATCAAGCGAGTTCCATGCCCGATTCGATGCGCTCCGCAATAATGAATTGCCTGATGAATGCTGAGTGGTCCGTATCCTTCACCAGCATGAATTGTGATATTGAGATTATTTTTTAAAGCCAAATCAAATGCTTTGCGATGCTCTTTTGCAGGATAATTCATCTCCTCGCCTGCAAGGTCGAAGCCGACCACATTTTTGCTTTTGTAAGCAATTGCCAAACCGACCAATTTTATCGAAACATCTGGATTCATATTTCGCAGTCCAGTTATGATAATTCCTGTTTTGATGTTGAAGTCCTTCTCTGCTTGAGCAAAACCATCTAAGACAGCATTTGAAACTTCGGTTAAACTTAATCCATTTTTTGTATGAAGAATCGGACAATATCTAACTTCAGCATATCGTATATTTTCTTTTGCGCAATCTTCAGCAAGTTCGTAAGATACACGATAAAGTGCATCTTTTGTTTGAAGAACTTTGAGTGTGTAATTGAAACATTCAAGGTATTCTGCCAAACTTTTTACATTTTCAGCGGAAAGAAGTTTTGCTAATTTTTTTCTATCAAATGTCGGAAGTTTCACATTCTGTTTTTTTGCTAAATCCAGAATTGTATCAACCCGCAGAGAGCCATCAAGATGGACATGCAAATCAGTTTTTGGAAGTTTTTTAATAAATTCTTCGGTAATTTTCATAATTATTTCTCCAAAATTTCATTTTTTTGTGATTTGTTATATTTTTTGTTTTTTTCAAGATAATTATTATAAAATCTTTGTGTCGGATAAGCGAAATCAATATCATTATATTTTGCAAATTCCTGCAAAATATCTTCCCAAATTGCTTGCTCACTTTCTCGTCGTTGCTTCGGTTGACAAAGATAACGAATTGTCAGCAAAACACCATTGTTCTGCACATTTGTATAAATTATTGGCGTAAGTTTAGAATAGAATATTAGATATTTTTGTGAAGCTTCTTTAATTTTTTTCTCAACACTTTTGCTAAATTTTTCGGCGTGTCTGTTCGCGATTTTCAGCAATATATTCTTCGCTTTTTTCCAGTCGCTTTCAAAAGTAATTATAACCGGAAGTTCATTCCAAATATAACGAAAACCTTTGCTGTAATTCGCCAAAACATCGGTTATTACTCTTCCATTTGGAATGTTAATCATTCTGCCTGTGCTTTGGTCAGACGCGACCCAATTGCCAATCTCCAGAAGAGTGAACTGAAATATTCTGATATCAATGACATCGCCAGCATGTTCGCCAACTTGGATGCGGTCTCCAACCTTAAATGGTTGTCGAGAAAGAATGAAAATCCAGCCAGCAAAATTCGTCAAAACATCTTTCAATGCAATCGCAATACCAGCAGAAAGCAGACCCAAATATGTCGCAATCGATTGAAATCCTTTGAACCAAAGCCGACCTAAAATGAAAATGCCGATTCCAATCAAAACATAAGTTGTTATTTTCCGCCAGTAATATCTTTTATGCACATCTTCAGTTTTTCGCCAAACAATTTTTATTATGACAAAATGAATTATCGATAAAAGAAAAATCACAATAATTGAGATGATGAAATTGCCAGTTATGTCAGGTTTTTCTTTGAAAATATTCTGAATAAAATAAATTATTTTTTCCATAATTATAACATTATTGCATTGTTGGTTGATCTACCCATAAAACCCCTTTACCTGTTTCCAAAAAGCTAAAAGAAGAGTAAAAATAATTTTCAGGACTTTTAATTTTGGATTCTTTGAACGGATTTTTATGAATGTAATTTAATTTTTCAATAAATTTTTTATAATGAAAGATATTGAAATCGTAGAAACCTTTTTGCCAAAAAATAAATTTCCTAGGCAGATGATTTGACGTCAAATCATCTACCCAACTATTACTCCTATCGTAAAACAAAAAACGTTTAACTCTCTTGGCTGTCATAATTTTGATAACTTGAATAATTTTTGAAATCGTCATATCAGGATATTTTTCAATATCAAACCAAAGCAAAAGATGAAGATGATCAGGCATAATCACAAATCCAAATATTTTAAAATTATATTTATCACGATAAAAATCCAGTTCTTCAATCAAAATTCTACAACAAATTTCATTACAAAAAAATGGTTGATTCTGAAATGTTTTTGTGGTCACAAAATGCATACTGCCTTCCATATTGAATTTAGGTAAATTTTTATGTTTCATCGTTACAAATTATAATGCAAGTATCTATTGTCATTT
>JACNJR010000040.1 GCA_014382495.1 Candidatus Cloacimonadota bacterium
CGAAGTATTCTGCGAATACAACTTTTATCAATTATTACGGGCCGGCGGGAAAATTTCCTACATTTTCTTTGGACACAATTCTTGATGATGAGAAGTTTACAGTTTTATCTGAAGAAGGTGGTTATGAATCAAATTTATTTAACATAATACATTTGAAAGAAAATACATTTCAGGATAAAATTGTTCTTGTCGGCGCAACGATTGAGGAATTGCACGACCTTTTTTCAACTCCGTTTTATAATTTCGAAAACAAGAAACAGCTCACTTCGGGCGTTGAAATTCACGCAAATTTCCTTGAAATGGTTTTTAATCACGATTTTATTTACAAATTTAATTTTTTATACTTTATTATTGGACTTCTGATTTTAATTTTTCTCGCAAATTTCATTTTCAGTTTTTTCAAACCGACAATAAATATTATTATTTCAATTTTTTCAATTGGAGGATATTTTTATCTCGCGTTCTATCTTTTTGCTTCAAAAAATATTATGATTAATATTTCTGAAGTTCCAACTGCGATTTTTCTCTCATTTTTAGGAAATCTCGTTTATCAATATTATTTGAGACGAAAAGAGAAACAATTTCTGAAAACTGCATTCCAGCAATATGTCGCTGAAGATGTTGTTAATAAAATTATCAAAAATCCCAAAGAGCTAAAATTTGGTGGAAAAAGTCAGAAATTGACAGTTCTCTTTTCAGACATTCGTTCGTTCACAACTTTTTCAGAAAATCATAAAACTTCTGAAGTTGTTGAAGCTCTACGAGAATACCTCTCAGCAATGGTAGAAATTATCAAAGAGAATAAAGGAATTGTGGACAAGTTTGTTGGAGATGAAATTATGGCGCTGTTTGGAGTTCCATATTATTATGAAGAGCACGCCTACAATGCCTGCAAAACCGCTCTTATGATGGCTGATAAATTAAGAGAATTACAACAAAAATGGAAGAAAGAAGGCAGAGAAATCCTTGAGATTGGAATTGGAATTCATACCGGAAATGCAATTGTTGGGAATCTCGGCTCCGAGCTGATATTTGATTATACGGCAATTGGTGATACGATAAATTGTGGTGCTCGAATTGAACCTGAAAATAAAAATTATAAGACAAAAAATCATATTCTTATAAGTGGTGTGACATATGAAATTGTGAAAGATAAGGTAGAAGCAAAATTTTTAGATACGAAAATTTTAAGAGGAAGAAAAGTTCCGACAAAATTATATGAGTTAATCGGGCTAAAATAGATTATAATTTTTAAATTTGTGAATCTCTCGCAGATAAAGTTAGCGATTCCAAATAAAAAAATGCGGCAAGTTGCTATTCTCACCGCATTTATGAAATAAACAAACTTCAATTAAGTAGAACTATTTCTCTTTGCATTCTCCTTTGTGATGATGACACCAACATTTGCACAGCAAAGCAAATAAAAAGCAGCTATTTGCAATATGGAAAAAGTAAATCCCATTCTGTCCTATTCCAAATTTAAATATACCAAGAAACCAGATTGCCCCGAAAAGCATCATAAGCGCACCAACAATCCCGAAAATCCATGCAACCTTTTTCATCTTACCTCCTTTAGTTTTTTACGATTCACCTTTTTGTGAATCTATTTTATAAATTATCTTTATTTTATTTTTTGCCGACCAAGATTCAGAAATTGTTGAGCATCATTATTGTCCGACTCGATTACTAACCACTTTTTCGCGTAAATAATCAAATCCTCATAATTCTTTTCATTGCTTAACGAGTAACAGATAAATTTTATTGCATCAAGTTCGGTATCGTCAATTTCAATAATTTTTCTGTAAAATTTTATTGCTTGAGAATAATTTCGTTTATTGAATTCACTATCTGCGATTTTGTAAAGCAAATTTTTGTCATCTGGATTTATTTCAACCGCTTTTTTATAGTATTCTAAGCTCGTTTCCGCTTCGTTCATATTTGAATAGCATACCGCTATATTGTAAATCCAGTTCACATTTTCTGACTCAATATTGGCAAGTTCTTGATAATATTTGATTGCATTTTCAAAATCATTTCCATTAAAATAAAATTCTGCGAGTTTGCTTCTTGAAGGTATATCGTCAGGCAATTTATTTGCAATTTCAATGTATATTTTTTTTGCCATTTCTAACGAATCCAAATTTGAGTAAACACTTGCAAGCATTTTAGTTGTAACAATACTATCTGGTGAAATTTTGTTAGCTAATTTGAAAGAATTCAAAGCATTTTCATAATTTTCATCTTCAAATTCTTTGATTCCTTTATTGTGAGATTGCGACCAGCAGGTTTTGAAAATTTTGTTCACTTCTTCGCTTTTATTAAAATCAATTTCCATCGCCTTTTTTGCGTATTTATAGGAATTTGCATAATCACTTTTGAATTCTCCATAAATTTGAGACATAAAAAGATATGCGTCTGCACTATTGGGATTTACTTTGATTTCCATCTCCAAATTTTTCAGAGCTTTATCAGGATCATTTTCATCACGAATGGCGAGACGAGCAGTTCTTATATAAACGCTTTGACAAGCGGAAAAAACAATCAAAAGTACAATGAATCCAAAAATCCAAAATATTACATTGCGCTTCATCTTTTTCCTCCAAAAATCTTTTCTTTCAGAATTTTTACTTCTCAAAAATCAGTCAAGTTTTTTTACAAAAAGTTTGAAATGCTCCATTTTCACAACTCTGATTTTTTCATCCTTCTTGATATTTCCATCGATAGAAATTGCTCTCCAAAGTTCACCTCGCACAAAGACAGAACCTTCCGGATTGAGAGCAGTTCTTGCATAGCCAACTTCGTCGATAAGACCTTCTCGTCCAGTTGTGACTTTTTTCCGATGAATTTTTACGACTAATGATAGCAACAAAAGGAAGAATAAAAGTGTGAATAGTCCGACTCCGATTATCAACGAAATGGAAATTTTCAAAAATGGTGCGTTTGTCTGAATAAGCATCAATGAACCTAAAACCGTGCTCACAACTCCTCCTATTCCCAAAATTCCTGATGATTGGACTTTTATTTCTAATAAAATTAAAATAATTCCAGTTGCGATAAGTAAAATGCCTGCGAGATTTAATGGCAAACTTGATAAGGCGAAAAATGCCAATAACAGCGAGATAGAGCCAAATACGCCAGCAAAACCAATTCCCGGTGAAGAGAATTCTGCAATAATTCCGTAAATGCCGAGCATTAAAAGAATATATGCAATATTCGGATTGGAAATGTGAAAAAAGAATTTCTCGATAAAACTCATTTCTTTCGTGATAAATTCTGCAAATTCTGTGTGAAAAATTATCTTTTTATCGTTCTTCTCGATTTCCATATTATCAATTTTTTCAAGAAGTTCTTCTCTGGATTCGGCAATAAAATCGATAATATTTTTTGCAAGTGCTTCATCTGCCGCTAACGAAATACTTTCAGAAATCATTTTTTTCGCAACTTCTTGATTTCTATTCCGTTTTTTCGCGAGAGATTTCATATATGAGAACATATCATTCAGAATTTTCTTTTCCATTGTGGAATCGATTTTTGCACCCAGCGTAACAGGATGAGCTGCGCCAATACTCGATGTAGAAGTCATCACAGAAATATCGCAAGCCATCATAATAAACGCACCAGCCGAAGCCGCGCGTGCACCTTCTGGCGTGACATAACCAATTACTGGAAGTGGCGTATTCATAATTTTCGTAATGATTTTTCGCATAGATTCGAGAAGTCCGCCAGGAGTATCAATTTCCAATAAAATAGCATCAGCATTATCTTCTTCAGCTTTTTCTATATTATTAATTACATAATTTGCAATTGGCGGCCCTATAACGCCATTAATTTTTATAATGTAAATTTTGTCAGAATTATTGTCTGCATCCAAAATTGAGAATGTGCAGATTGCCATTAATAAAATTATTAGAATTCTATTTTTCATAATTTTGCTCCGAAGCATTCTTTTTCTTGTTCAAAAATTTGTCAAATAATTGTAAAATTTTTATTTTAAAAATCTTGACATTGAGAGAAATTTAATATTGAAAATTTAATATTGAAAACAAAAAAAATTGACAGATAATTTTTTGTTTTTTTTTGTGAATTAAAAAAGTAAAGAAAGGTCTAAAATGAAAAATTTATTTGCACTTTTAATCGCATTAATATCCTTTTCTACACTATTCTCAACTCCACAATTTGTTAATTCGGCGCAAGAAGTAGCAGAATTCAAACTAAAAATTGAAGATAAAAATGATTATACAATCGGAGATGTGTTTGAATTGAAAAATGATGACGGAAAAAATCTATCTTTTGTTTTCAGCTTAAATCCGCAAGGTTTTATCGCCGTATCAACTGATAATGAGATTGCTCCAATTATCGCGTATTCGTTTCGGAATAATTTCGTAAATGAGGACATAGAACAGAATATAGGATATCAGATGCTCAAAGAAGATATGAAATTGCGTTTAGCAGCAATACCATATATTTCTGATGAAATCAAAAAAGAGAATAATTTTTTGTGGGAAAAATATCTTGGAAAAGATGAGGAATATTTCAACAATAGAGAGCGTGAAATGTGGCCTCCTTCCGGTTTTACTTCTACAGGTGGTTGGGTTGAAACTCAATGGAATCAAAATCCAACTCCTTATTGGGATTTTTGTCCACGAGACCCAGACACGGGCGCTAGATGTTATGTCGGATGTGTTGGAACTGCGTTTGCTCAAATGATAAATTATCACAGATTTATTGGCGGTCTTGGCTTTAACGATTATGATGATTATTATTCAACTGGCACAAACACGCCAATCGTAATTGATGATGATTGGGAAATTTTGGATTTTCCTTCCTTTCCGCAACTTAACGAATATTTGGATACTTTGGCTGCACATTATGAAAATGGAATAGATTTGACGAATGAAGATATTTCTGCACTCTCTTTTGCCGCCGGCGTCTCTATCAATATGCAATATTCATCAACCGAAGGTTCTGGAACGCAAACTTCATATATCGTAAACGCTCTTTTGAATAGATTTGACTACGCTTCTGCGGAAAATTATAACATTTCTGAACCAGATTTTTACACAACATTAATTGAAGATATGATGAATGCGCGTCCTGCAATATTTAGTATTTTTCGGTCAAGCGATAATGCCGGACATGCTATCATTGCCGATGGATATAACAGCGGAGATGATTCTTATCATTTGAACTACGGCTGGGCAGGAAATTCTGACGGATGGTATTATCTCCCCGATGGAATGCCAGCCGATTTTGATATTTTAAGTCATGCAATAATGGAAATAGAAGGCGGAACTGTGCCGTTCGACCTTATCGGAATGGTTTATGCAGATGTCTCAACTGCCGGCGCATACATCACTCTAAATGGCGTAAGAGATTATGAAGGTTATGCCGATGAATATGGAGTTTTTGTAATGCCGTATGTTCACGAAGGAACTTATACAGCCACCGCAATTATAGAATTAGAAAGTGGCGGATATTATTACGAATCAAAAGAAGTTTATCTCGAATCAACATCTTTTCTTGAATTTAATTTAGGAAATTTCGAAAACATCACCGGCACAGTAACTGCTCCAATAAGTCCTGCCGGATGTCGTATTGATATTTATCAGAATAATGAAATTGTTCGAACAGAAGTTGCTGATTCCGCAGGATTCTTCTCGCTGCCCGGTCTTCTTCCCAATAATTACATCGCAATGGCAAGTTTGCAGGGTAATTATTTTGAAATGAAAGATGTCTCAATTGCATTAGAAAATCAGGTAATTGATTTCGATTTGGAAGAATATTCCGGCAACATCTCATTATCTTATGCAGAACATCCAACAGGTTTATACCACTTGGCTCCTTTCACGATGAGTTGCGGAATTTGTCTTACCGAAGAGGAATTTGATTACTTAAATGACGATGTGATTTCAAAGGTAAGATTCAAATCTCCAATCGGTTACGATGAAGGAGAGTTGTATGGGCAACTTTGGCGAGAAAATATATTAGTTTCCGAAAAGCAAGTAACAGATTTTTCAAAAGGAGAATGGATTGAAGTAATTTTCGATAGATTTATCCCAACTGGAATGAACACAAAATATTATGTCGGTTACAAAATAACTTCCACTTCTGGTGATTTGGCTTATCACGACGCCGGACCTCGAATTTCTGGCAAAGGAGCATTTTTCAAAACTGGTGGATGGGTAGAATTGCCATCAATTTATGATTTCAATTTCTGCATCGATGCAATAATAATCTCACAAAATTATGGTTCTATAAATGGAAATGTAGAATTATTAGGCGGTGAAAGTAGTGTCTGTGAATCAGTTGTAAAAGCACAAAATTTTATCTCACATCCAAATATTGATGGTGACTATTCTTTGGATGTCAAGCCAGAAACATATAATTTATACGCATCTCTTTTAGATTATTCAACAGATTCTTATGAAGAAATTTCAGTTGCGAATGGTGAAATAATCGAGAATATTGATTTTACTTTAGTTGCCGATGATTATATTTTATACGGCGATGTAAATGGCGACGATAACGTTTCCTCGTTTGATGCTGCGCTAACATTACAATATTCAGCTGGACTTATTACGGATTGGACTGACGACCAAATTATCGCAGGAGATGTGAATGGCGATGAAAATATTTCATCTTATGATGCAGCACTTATTCTGCAATATTCAGCGGGTCTTATTGATGAATTTCCTGTCGAAGGTAAATAGAAAAAAAGAAATTACAAAATTACAAATTTCAAATATCAAATCATTCAAAAACAGATTCTTTGAATAAAACACAAACCAATATCATTAACCATCCTAACAAGATTTGCAATCTTGTTTCATTTATATTTTCTAATATTTTATTTGAAGTGCGAAAACGAGCCGCCAACGGCGGAGAACTTTTCGCGTCAAATATATTTTTCCAATCCCAAACAACATTGCAAATGTTGTTAATATCAATTTTAGGAAAGAAATTACAAAATTACAAATTTCAAATATCAAATCATTCAAAAACAGATTCT
>JACNJR010000084.1 GCA_014382495.1 Candidatus Cloacimonadota bacterium
GACGAAAAAGATATTTATTTATTTTGATAATAAATCTGAATTTTCCTTTAAATATTTAGGAAAAATAGCATCGTATTTAGCAGATAAATATGAGATTCCGATTTTGATATTAACAGCACGAGATAATGAAATTCTTTCTGCTGAATCTAGAGGACCAAAGGGTTTTAATTGGGTTGAAGCATTCAAAAAAATAGATAAGCATCTGATTCAATTTGGAGGACATAAACGGGCAGCAGGATTTACTTGTCATAAAAATGAGTATGAAAATATCTGCAAAAAGCTTGAAAATATTGCAGAAAATGAATTTCATAAAGAGAAGATAAAGAAAAAAGTAAAAGTAGATTACAAAATTTCAGGTGAAAATTTTAATAGTAAGCAAATAGAAAAAATTTTTAAATTATTTTCGCCATTTGGTGAAAAAAATAGTCCCCCAAAATTTTTGATTGATAATATTTGGAGGAATAAATTAGAGAAGAGAAAGTATAAAAATTTTCCGGAAATACAGGCGAACACGAAACTTGAGATTTTGTTATCCTATTATGATTGTATAGAAAAACCGTTTGAAATTCTGGATTATAAAGTTTTAGAATAGGAGCAAAAATGTTTTGGAAATATTTGATGAATCTAATCACAAACGATGTTGCAATCGATCTTGGAACTGCAAATACTTTAGTTTATGTGAAAGGGCACGGAATTGTTGTGAATGAACCGTCAGTCGTTGCACTTGAGACGGAGACAAAAAGAATTATTGCTATTGGAGAGAAAGCGAAAGAGATGCTTGGAAAAACTCCACGAGAAATCAAAGCGATAAAACCGATGAAAGATGGTGTTATTGCGGATTTCGAAATTACAGAAGCGATGCTTAGAGATTTGATTTTGCGTTCTCAGCAGAAAAAATTTCTTGTCCACCCACGAGTGATTGTAGCCGTGCCATCAGGAATAACAGAAGTGGAAAAAAGAGCTGTAAAGGATTCCGCAGTAAATGCTGGCGCAAGAAAAGTTTTTCTCGTTTCCGAACCACTTGCCGCTGCAATTGGTGTGAATTTGCCAGTTCACGAACCTTACGGAAATATGATTATCGATATTGGCGGCGGAACTACCGAGATTGCAATTGTCTCATTATCTCACATTGTTGACCATAGATCCATCAGAATTGGCGGCGATGAAATGGACGAAGCAATTGTTTCATTTCTAAGAAAAAAACATAATTTATACATAGGAGAATCCACGGCAGAAAAAATGAAAATGAAAATAGGTTCAGCATATCCGATGAAAGATGAACTAAAAATGGAAGTCCGCGGTAGAGATTTAATCTCAGGTTTTCCTGTCTCAATAAAAATTTCATCACAAGAAATACGAGAAGCACTTTCTGAAACAATTTCAGAAATAGTAAATGCGATAAAACGGCTTTTCGAAGAGACGCCGCCAGAATTGTCGGCAGACATTGCGGATAGAGGTGTTGTTTTGACTGGTGGTGCCGCTCAACTCAAAGGATTAGGACAAAAAATAAGAGAGACAATCGATTTGCCGGTAACACTGGTAGAAAATCCGCTAACCGCGGTTGTGATGGGAAGTGGGAAAATTTTAGACAATTTAGAAGAATATAAAAAAGTATTGATTCCAAATATCTAATAATGTCAGAGACAGCTCCGCCAACTGGCGAACAATGTGATGTTTAGCGCAAAAAATTTTCTCTTCACAATTTTCATCATAGTTTCAATAATTTTCATTTTAGGAAATGCGCAAGATAGAACAAACAAAGCACAATTTGTAGGAAAATATATCTTCGTTCCGTACACTTCGAGCATTTCATATTTCAAAAATCTTGCTAAAATATCTAAGAAAAATGAGGAACTGAAAAAAGAACTTTTTCATCTTCAAATTCAAAATAGAAAATATAACGAGATGATTCTCAAGGAGAAACGATTAAGCAATTTGAACTTCAAATCATCAGAAGAAAAAAATAAAATTAAAATAGCGAGAGTTATCGGAACAAGTTCATTTTTGAATTATGAAAATTTGACAATCAATGTCGGAAAAAATGAAGGAATTAAAGTAGACCAGCCGGTCATCGGAATAAAGGGTTTAATTGGCAAAGTTGTGATAGTACATTCATCGTATTCCGTCGTGCAGACCTTCAAAAATAGATATTTCAGAATGGGCGCTTTGGACAAAAGAAGCAGAATTCACGGAATAATAGAGACAGATTTTGATGGAAAAATATATTTAAGAAAAATAAAAGTAGGTTGCGATGTGCAAATTGATGATGAAATTGAAACATCAAATTTAAGTTCGATATTTCCCGCAGGTATTGTATTAGGAAAAGTCACAAATATTGAGGAAACCAGCGAAGGACTTTTTACTCAAGCCGAAATAAAGCCATTTGTAAATCTTGCAAATGTCGAAGAGGTCGCAGTTTTAGTAAAATGAAGCAAAAAATTTCTGAAAAAAAAATCGGCAAAGATGTTTTCATTCGAATTCCAATCAAGACCAAAATACTGAATTCTGAAGATAATATTATTGAAATTGTGGAGAGATATACTGCAAAAATTTTGGAAAAAAATGACATTATAATTATTAGCGAAAGCCCAGTCGCAATCACTCAAGGAAGAGCGATAAATGAAGATGAGATAAATCCGGGAATTTTGGCAAAATTGCTCTGGCGCGGTGTAAAAAAAGTCAACTATGGAATTGGACTTCGCTCGAAGATAAGTATGCAATGTGCGATTGATGAGTGCGGAAAATGCAGAATTATTTTTGCTGCTGCAATCGGATTTATTTGTAAATTAATCGGTAAAAGTGGAATGTTTTATAAAATCGCAGGAAAACAGGCAGCGCTTATCGATGCTGCACACACATCTCCAATTCCGCCTTATGATAAAACTGTGATAAAAGGTCCAATACATACCGACAAAATTTGTAGAAAAATTAAAGAAATTATTGGGAATGAGACAGCAATTATGGACATAAATGACATTGGCGGTTCGTGGGTTATCGGAAAATCTACTGGAATCGATGCGAATTTATTAGAAAAAATTATGTCAGATAATCCGCAAGGACAGCAAGATGAGCTGACACCAATCTGCATTGTTCGAGAAAAAAATGATTAGATTGATTCTCGTTTCAGTATTTCTTGTATATTTTCAATATTTTTTCTCGATTGATTTAGGAATTGCCAGCACGGTTCCGAATTTTCTTTTGCCAATTGTAATATATTTTAATTCGACAAAAAACAACATAACCGGACTCATTTCTGGTTTTATTTTTGGTGTAATTTTGGACATCAATTCACCTCATACATTTGGAAGTACAACTCTACTTTTCGTAACAATTGCATTCTTTTTCGGAAATATCAAATCCAAGATAAATCGAGAACAAAAAGGGTTTATGCTATTTCTGATTTTCTTGACAAATCTATTTTATTTTCTATTTAGCAATTTACTTTTTGTAATATTTCAACCGAATGTATCAATTCCGATTTTCAAAATTTTGTTGCTAATTTTTTACAATTCAATCTATTCGATTATAATAATTCTCTTTTTATTTTTAATAGATAATCTCCAAATTACGATAAAAAAAGCAAGATGAAAAGTAAAAATTTTCAAAAGGAAGATTATTTCTTTTTTTCAATTCTTCTGATTTTTGGCATACTTCTTTTTTTTCTATTTAAATTTCAAATAATTGAAGGGGAAAAATTTAAAGAAATTGCCGGAAAAAATTATTTTCGCATAGCAAAAAAAACAACAAAAAGAGGAATTATTTATGATAAAAATTTTCAGCCACTCGTTGAAAATGTCCCATTATTAGCAGTTTATATCGATATTGGGAAAATCAAAGATAAAGAAAAATTGGCTCAATTTCTTTCTGAAAATTTATCACTTAGCAAAGAAAAAATCGTGAAAATAATTTACGAAAATAGATTTCGGAAATTCGCTCCAATTCTGCTTGACTCAAATATCGGGCTTGAAACAGCCATAAAACTTTCGGAGATGATAAGCAAGTTTCCATCAATTTTAGTCAAAGCAGAAAGTGGAAGAAATTACATTTTGGAGAGCCATTTTTTGGGATATGTCGGGAAGATATCACGAAAAGAATATAATTCGTGGAAAGACAAAGGATATGCGCGAACAGATTATATCGGGAAAGTTGGACTCGAAAAATTTTATGAAGCAGAATTGAAAGGCAAAAAAGGTTATGATGTAATTCAGGTGGATGCTGCTGGAAATAGTTTTGGTCTGATGAAAAACAGCACAGGAAAACAATCAATAGAAGGGAAAAATTTAGTTTTGACAATCGATGCGGAATTGCAAAAACTTGCTGAAAAATTACTTCCGTCAGACAAAGCAAGCGCTTTGGTTGCGATGAATTGTAAAACTGGCGGGATAATCGCATCTGCTAGCAAACCGAAATATAATCCGAATAAATTTGTCTCTGGAATGAATCAAAAATATTGGCAAAGCATTGTTGAAAATAAGGACAAACCACTTCTCGATAAAACTTACAACGCAACTTATCCGCCTGGCTCAATTTTCAAACTACTCGTTGCGGCCTATGTTCTTGAAAATAAACTTGTTAATCCAGATGAAGAATTGGTCGATTGCAAAGGCGGAGTCGAATACGGCGGAAGATTTTATGGTTGTTGGAAGAAAGAAGGTCACGGCAAAATGAATCTTCTTGACGCGATTCGGGAATCTTGCGATACATATTTTTATAAATTGGCAGAGATGATAAATCTTGATGATTTCAAAAAATTTGTGGACATTTTTGGACTTACAGAAAAAACTGGCGTAGATATTATGAATGAACGCGCAGGATTTTTCCCAACATCAGATTGGTATGATAAAAATTATAGCAAATTCGGATGGACACGCGGACACCTTCTAAATTTGATGATTGGGCAGGGCGAAGTTCTCGTTACACCGCTCTCGATGGCATGCTTTTATTCGGCGATTGCTAACGGTGGAATTTTGCATAAACCGCATTTTGTTGACTATTTTTATGTTGATGGGAAGAAGGAAAAAATCGAGAACGAAAAAACTCAAATTCCAATCAAGCGAGAAACATTAGAATTTCTTATGAAAAGTTTGGATGCCGCAGTAAACGAAAAAAGACGAACCGGCGGGATGGCACGCGTGACAAACATAAAAGTTGGCGGCAAAACTGGTTCCGCAGAAAATTACAAAGGCGATACTCACGCCTGGTTTTCTGCCGTTGCCCCAATTGACAATCCAGAAATCGTCGTAATTGTTTTTATAGAAAATGGCGGTTCTGGCGCAGATGCAGCAGCACCATTAGCAGGAAAAATCATTGCACATTATTTTGGGGAAGAACCAATTTTATTATATTAAAAATAAAAAAGGTTGAGAAAAATTAAAATGAAAAAAATAAGAAAATCTGTCGTAGCAGGACAATTTTATGATTCAAATCCCACAAGATTAAAAAAACAGATTAACAATTTTCTGAAAATTGCAAAACCCAAAACGAAATATGAAAACATTTTTGAGATAATTTCACCGCATGCAGGATACATATTTTCCGGACAGACCGCTGCTTACGGCTTCAAATGCATTCAAAAAAAAATGTATAATTCGGTAATTGTGATAGCACCGTCGCATAATCCAATTGATTGCACAATCTCCGTCGGCGATTATGATTTTTACCAAACTCCGCTCGGAGATATTCCAATTGATAAAAATATTGTTCAGAAACTACTTGAGAATGAGAATATTGACTTTTCTGAAATGGCACATAAGCGAGAACATTCGCTCGAGGTTCAACTTCCATTTCTGCAAACCGTTTTGGCCGATTTCAAACTTGTGCCGATTTTAATTGGACATCAATCTTTGAAAACGAGCAGAAAATTAGCAGAAATTTTACATCAAATTTTGAAGGAATCGAATAAGAATTTTTTGATTGTGATAAGCACTGATTTGTCGCACTATCACGATGCGGAGACAGCGAAAATTTTGGATGAAAAAGTAATAAGTTCTGTGAAAAAAATGGACGAAGTAAAATTGGATAATTACATCAAAACGCAGCAGGCAGAAGCGTGTGGATTTGGTTGCATCGAGACAGGAATTCTACTTGCAAAAAAATTCGGCATCCAAAATTCTGATATTTTGAATTATAGCCATTCAGGAAAAATATTTGGAGATTATGCGCAAGTTGTGGGCTACCTTTCGGCAATATTTTATTAATCAACAAAAGCACGAAAAACCTGTGAAAATTTGTTGCAATAATTAGTAAATTATGAAGAAAAATTCAAGTATAAATTTTGAACTGAAAAAGGGACAACAAGAAATTCTTCTTTCGGTTGTGAAAGAGGCGATTAAAGCAAAACTTTTTAAAAAAAATCTTCCAGAATATGATTTTGAGGATGAGATTTTTCGAGAAAAAAGAGGTGCGTTTGTGACTTTACACAAATTCGACAAACTTCGTGGATGCATCGGATATATTGTTGGAATCGCGCCACTTTTGGAAACAATTCGGCGAATGGCAATTGCGGCGGCATTTGAAGACCCGAGATTTCCTCCGCTGGATTCAGAAGAATTTGAACATTTGAATATCGAAATTTCGGTTTTAACACCAATCACAAAAGTGAAAAAAATTTCAGAAATTGAGATAGGCAAAGATGGTTTGATTGTCAAAAATGGATTTTATCAAGGCTTGCTTTTACCGCAAGTTGCCGAGGAGGAGAATTGGGATGTGGAAGAATTTTTGCAGCATACTTGTCTGAAAGCTGGACTGCATCCAGATGCGTGGAAAGATGACGAGACAACCATCGAAAAGTTTTCTGCCCAGATTTTTGGAAAAGATATTTCAGAAATTCTTGACACAAAACAGACGCTTCAGAAGTTTTACACAAAATCGCGGGAATAGCTCAGTGGTAGAGCTCTACCTTGCCAAGGTAGATGTCGCGGGTTC
>JACNJR010000085.1 GCA_014382495.1 Candidatus Cloacimonadota bacterium
TTCTTCCTAAATTTGTTCTTTTCATTATTTTTCTCCTAATTTTTATAGAATTAACGTTTGGCAATAAGAAACGTAGGGCGTTACAAAGCTCCTACCTATCAATCTACCAAACCGTTTATTAAATGTTATTTCGTTTAAATTTAACACTTACTGCCCTATGTTTTTTATTCCTCGTCTTTGATTTCTTTTTCAACTACAATACCTTTTGATTTACGAACCAAATCTTTAATAAAGTCTCTATGCTTTTTCAAGTCATTTAAAGTTACTTTAATTCGGTATCTACCAGATCTTTTATCATAATCCATAATGTCAATACCTTTATTTTCAATTTCATTTTCAAGTTCTTCTGATTTTTCAAGACGTATTTCCATTCTTGTAAACCTCTTTTTCGCTTTAAATAATATGAAATTGTCGGCTCTTCCATTCTGTGCAAGACCGATGTAAAATTTATTGTATTTTAATTGGTAACCAGGAATGACTTCTGTTATTAATTCAAGAACTTCATCAACAATTTTAACTGTTTTTGGGGTTCCCTTTTTTGTTTCCCAATAATTTCTGTCTGTTACTTCACTTATTTCTTCATCTTCATCGATAAGTCCAAGTGTCATTTCGCCAAGAACCTTATTGAAGGTCAAAAAATAGTCATCACCATTTTTATAGGCAGTCAGTTGAATTGCTATTAGTGGAATGTTTCCATTAAACAATCCAATTACATTTAGGAAACGGCTGGTTATTTCTTCGGCAATTATTACAGCACAATGTTCGTATTGTGGATACCTTTTTCTCTCAATATCCCAATATTCAATAGTCCGAATAATATGACTTTCATCTGTCTTTCCTAGCTGAATTTCAACTTCATACCTTTTATTAATTTCAGAATCTTGAAGTAAAATATCTAATCTCCCTGCTCTAATTTGTTTTCGCTCTTTATCTTTAAGTATAAGGTCTCCAAGTCCAATAATTTCAGGATTTTCTGCAATAATATCTTGTAACCAACTTTCTGTTAAAATTGGATGGTCTTTTAAGTTTACCTTTTCTGGCTGTATTAAATTAACTTTACTCATATTTGGTATCCTTTATTTAATTGCTGCTAACATAGATATAAAATTTTTCACTTGACATTTTTAATGCGGTAAAAGATTGTCAGACAAGAAATGTGTCAAGATATTTGGAGAATGAAATGAAAAAGATTGGCTTGATAACAATTGGAACCGAAATTTTGCTCGGGAAAACCGTGAATACAAACCAAACTTTTATCGGAAATGAATTGACAAAAATCGGATTTCAACTTGACGAATCAATTACAATAAAAGATGATAACAAAACGATTCTTGGAGCATTTGAAAGAATGTGTAGAGAATTCGATATCGTGATTTCGACCGGCGGATTGGGTCCAACAAATGATGATATTACCAAAAAATGTATTGCAAAATTTTTTAAGAAAAATCTAAAATTTCGAGAAGAAATTTGGCGAAAAATAGAAAAATCCTATACTCAAAAAAATATGGAAATCCCGAAAATTGTTAGAACACAAGCAGAAGTTCCAGAAGATTTTATCACGATAGAAAATAACTTTGGAACGGCGCCAGGATTGCATTTCAAAGAAAAAGGAAAACATTTTTTTGCATTTCCGGGCGTACCTTCTGAAATGAAACCGATGGTAAAAAATTATTTGCTTCCTTTTCTAAAAAACAAGTATCGGAATAGATCATTTTATCTGAAAACAATTCGAACATTTGGAATTAGAGAGGCGGTATTAGCCGAAAAATTGGACTATATCAACGAATCGAAAAATGTGAAAATTGCATTTCTGCCACAATTAGGAAAAGTTGATATTAGGGTTTACGGCAGTAATAAGCATGAATTTCATTTTACAATTCGGGAAATTAAGAAAAAAATTAAAAAATTTATTTATGGATATGACGATGACACCATTCCAAAACTCTGCCACGAAAAATTAATAAAGCGGAAAAAAACATTAGCGATTGCGGAATCTTGTACTGGCGGACTAATTCAAAATCTTTTCACAAACCATTCGGGAAGCTCGAAATATTTGTTGGGCGGAATTGTCTCGTATAGCAATAACGCAAAAATGAAGTTGCTGAATGTGCGAGAAAAGACGCTTCAAAAATTTGGTGCAGTAAGCAGCCAAACAATTGAAGAGATGCTGAAAGGCGTCAAAAAAAGATTTCAGTGCGATTGTGCAATTGCTGTCTCGGGAATCGCTGGGCCGACTGGCGGAAGTGAGCAAAAACCTGTCGGATTAGTTTTTATTGGAATAAATATTGACGGAAAAAATATCATCAGAGAATATCATCTTTCAGGCGACAGAATGCAGATAAAAAAGAAAGCAGCAATGAGCGCGATTCATTTGCTTCTAAAAAATATTTAAATATAATTGTGAAATTATGAACGAGAATGATATTGTAAAAACGGATTTTTTGGTGATTGGCAGCGGAATTGCTGGACTTCAATTTGCGATTGAAGTTTCCAAAATTGGAAAAGTTGTAATTGTTACAAAGCAGAAAATTTTTGATTCAAATACAGAATTAGCACAAGGCGGAATCGCGGCTGCCATCGACGAAACGGACTCATTTGAATCGCACATTGAAGATACATACAAAGCGAGTGTCGGGCTTGGGCATAAAAGTGTCATTGAAGAAATTGTCTCTTCTGCGCCGAACATTATCGAAAATATGATTCAAATGGGCGTGAAATTCAATACGAAAAATGGGAAGAAAATTTCAATCTCTAACCTTGCTCTTGCGAAAGAAGGCGGACATTCGCGAAAACGGATTATCTACGTTGAGGATTTTACAGGTAGAGAAATTGAACAGCAAATGATAGAAATTGTCAGGAAAAATCCGAACATAAAAATCTATGAGAATCATATGACTGTGGATTTGATAACTCAACACCACATAAAAGGGAATGGTCAGTTTTTGCCCGGAATTACCTGTTGGGGAGCGTATGTTTTGGATATTCAAAACGGGAAAGTAAAGAGATTTTTGGCAAACAAAACGCTACTTGCCACCGGCGGATGCGGACAGATTTATTACTATACAACAAATTCCGAAACTGCAACCGGAGACGGCATCGCGATGGCATATCGAGCTGGCGCAAGAATTGCAAATATGGAGTTTATTCAGTTTCATCCCACGACGCTGTATCAGCCAGATTCCCAAAGAGCATTTCTGATTTCAGAAGCAGTTCGAGGCGAAGGCGCTATTTTGCGTTTGCCAGACCATTCTGAATTTATGAAAGAATATCATCCGATGGAAAATCTGGCACCGCGAGATGTCGTCTCACAAGCAATTGATTTTGAAATGGTGAAAAATGGATATAAATTTGTCTATCTCGATTTGACGCATCTCAATCCAGAAAAAATGATAGCGCGCTTTCCACAAATTTACAAAAAATGTATTGAAAATGGTTTCGATTTCACGAAGGATATGATTCCTGTCGTTCCCGCGGCGCATTATACTTGCGGCGGAATTCTCTCAAATACCGACGGCGAGACAGACATAAAAAATCTTTATGCGTGCGGAGAAACTGCTTGTATCGGCTTGCACGGAGCAAATCGGTTGGCGTCGAATTCTCTTTTGGAAGGTGCGGTTACTTCGAACAATGCAGCCAAACTTCCGCAGAATATAGAGAAAATAAAATTTCCAAATATCCCGAAATGGAGCGAAGAAAATATTTTCGATGAGAATGAATGGGTTGTAATTTCGCACAACAAAAGTACTCTTCGGGAAATGATGTGGAATTATGTTGGAATTATTCGCTCAAATCGGAGATTGCAATATGCAAGCGAAAGAATCAGAATATTTTATCGAGAGATTGAAGAATTTTATCAGAAAAATCCTGTTCGGCGAGATTTAATTGAAGCGCGAAATCTTGCGACAACAGCATATTTGATAATTCGTTCTGCGATAATGAGAAAGGAAAGCCGCGGATTGCACTTCAACCGCAATTATCCAGAAAAGAAAAAAGAGTTTGAAAAAGATACAATTATTTAAAAAGCAACAGGCACTCTTTTATTTTTCAGTATAAGCGAACATTTCCTCCAAAGTTTGGAATTTTTCAAACAACTCAAGCGTATTTTGTAACTGAATATCTTGCGCAACGAAAATCTTATTTCCCGCCTCCATTCCAAATTTATTGCTAATAATTTGTGAGTGGAGAGAATTTTTCATCCACTCTTCGGCATCAGCAAATTCAGCAGAAGTATATTCGATTTCACTCTCTTCAACGAATTCCGTAAAATCCTGAAACATCTGTTCAGAAAACACAAAGTTTTCATTGATTTCATTTTCCGCAAGAAAATTTACTGCGAATTTGAAAAACAAACTTTTTCTTCTAACTTCTATTTCGAAATTATTTAAAGTATCTTGGACAATTTCTATATCTGGCGCAATTCCGCCGCCACCAAAAACAACTCTTCCGCCGACAGTGTAATATTTTTCACGCTCTTCGTTATCTTGATTATCAATTTCAGATTCTTCTTCATCTTCGGTTTTTCTGTCTTTATGAATACATCTTCCACTTTTGATATAATATTTTGAGGTTGTGATTTTGATTCCGCTATTCATATCGAGAGGAAAGAGTTGCTGAACCGAACCTTTGCCAAAACTGTTTTTTCCAACGATAAGTGCTTTATCCCAATCTTGGAGAGAGCCAGCAAAAATTTCAGCAGCACTCGCACTTCCTTCGTTAATCAGAACGATAATTGGCACATTTTCAAAAGCGAAATTATCGTTCGTGAAAAATTTTTTCACGATGACTTCATTTCTTCCTTTTGTATAAACGACCAATTTGTTTCTCGACAAGAACTTATCGACGGTTTCAATCGCTTGGCTGAGCAATCCGCCGGGATTTGAACGCAAATCTAAAAGCAAACCATTTATTCCTTCTTCTTGAAGTTCGCGAAGTGCAAGAAAAAGGTCATTTCCCGTTGATGAGCTAAAATTCGTTATTCGGATGTAGCCAACATCATCGTTTATTTTATACGCATAAGGAACACTGTCAATTTTGATTTCGCCTCTTGTAATCGTGAATTCGATATGTCTATCGACGCCTTCTCTTCTGACGGTAATATCGACATCCGTGCCGATTGGTCCGCGCATATTATTTGCGGCTTTTTTTGCACTCCACCCTTTTGTAGAAGTTGAATTAACCTTGATTATTTGGTCACCAGCCATAAGTCCGACATTCCAGGCGGGAGTTCCCTCGATTGGAGAAATTACTGTGATATAATCATCTTGAGCTGAGATGCGAATTCCCAAACCGCCGAACTTTCCCTTTGTTGTGGTTTGCAATTCGTCAAAATCATCTTCTTGCAGAAAAACAGTATATGGATCAAGAGTTTTCAACATCCCGTCTATACTCGCGGTAATTAATTTTTTCGGATCAATTTGCTCTACATAATTTCTTTCAAGTTTTGTCAAAACTTGCGTAAAAAGTTTCATATAATCGTACAGGTTATTTTCGTTTGCGGCTTTTACAGCACTGAATCTTCCGGCAAAAAAACCGACAATTAAAATCACAGTAATGAAAATGAATAATTTCTTCTTATTTCTCATTTTTCCTCTTTTAATTTGGCATCGAAAAACACTGATATTCCAGAAAACCGCGACAAAAAATAATTATTTGTCTGTATTATTCAGCGGTTTTAGTTAGCATTTTTCTGCGTGCTATTTTTATTTGAAAATTTTTTAAGCAATGGAACAAGAAGCAGCAGAATTTTTTTGTGAATTACTTCCACTTTTTCTTTACCATTTAAGATTTTTATTCTATCTTTTTCACTTTCTGCTAATTTCAGAAAACCTTTTCGGACATTTTGGTGGAAATTTAGATTCTCGCTCTCCAACCTGTCAATTTCTTTTTTGTCAGAATTTTTTATGGACTTCAAAATTCTTGTCAATCCAATTTTTGCAGGAAGATCAATCACAAAAGTAATGTCTGGAACAATGCCGATTGATGCGATTTTGTTAAGGTAATTGATGTCGTCCAAAGATATTTTTCTTGCTGCGCCCTGATATGCGTAAGTCGAGTCGTAAAATCTATCACAAATCACGATATAGTCACCTTTTAGCGCAGGTTTAATCCATTCGGTTGTATGTTGACTTCTGCTTGCGCAATAGAGAAAAACTTCGGTTAATTTATGCATCTCTTTGTAATTTTCATTGAGGAGAATTTCTCTAATTTTTTCCGAAATACGAGGACCGCCAGGTTCACGCGAGAGCAAAACTTTATATCCTTGAATTTTCAGATATTCAGCGAGAAGCTTGGCTTGTGTGCTTTTGCCACAACCTTCGATTCCTTCTAAAGTTACAAATAATCCACTCATAATTTTTTATATCTTTGATGAAGTTGGTGACCCCAAGGGGAATCGAACCCCTGTTACCAGGATGAAAACCTGATGTCCTAACCACTAAACGATGGGGCCACAATAAATTTTCACATTTTCAAACATTAATAAAATCAAACTTGGTGAGCCCAGCCAATTCCACTTCGAATCTAAAGCAAAATTTTGACCAGATTAAAAGGGACATATAATTTTAGTCAAGAAATACCACTTGAAAAATTAAACGAACTTATTAAAGAGAGAAATTAAAAATTAAAAATTGAAAATTAAAAATAAGTTTTTTCTTTGTGTCTTTGTGGCTAATCTTATGGTTGAAATGCGAAAACAAGCCGCCGATTGGCGGAGAACCACACGCCAATTTTTTCAACTCTGATTTATCAGAGGTTTCTTCGATTTAGCGTGAGCATTTATGCTCTCGTATT
>JACNJR010000026.1 GCA_014382495.1 Candidatus Cloacimonadota bacterium
TAAAATATTTTTTTTTCATTAGTTGACTCCCTTAATCATATTAATTTTTATATTATTCTTCATAATATTCTATAATTCGTTTTAATAATTCGTTTAATTTAACTTTTGGCTCATAACCAATTAATTTATTTATTTTAGATAAATCAGGAATTCTTCGTTTCATATCTTCAAAACCAGTTTCATAAGCATCTTCATATTTCATATACACGATTTTTGACTTGCTATTGGTCATTTTCTTTATCTTTTTTGCAAGGTCTTCAATTGTGATTTCTTCATCATTTCCAATATTAAAAATCTCTCCTTCGGTCTCTTTATTATTCATAAGTTTAACAAGACCATCAACAACATCTGAAACATAAGCAAAGCAGCGAGATTGTTTTCCATCGCCATATATTTCAATTGGATGGTTGAGAAGAGCATTCTTCACAAATTTTGGCACGACCATTCCGTATTGCCCTGTTTGGCGAGGACCAACAGTATTAAAGCAACGAACAATAACAACAGGCAATTTTTTTTCACGATAATAAGCAAGAGCAAGAAATTCATCAATCGCCTTTGAAGAGCTGTAACTCCATCGGGTAATATGAGTAGAACCAAGCAACCTATCGTCGCCTTCTTTGAAAGGAAGATTTTCGCTCTTACCATATATTTCGGAAGTAGAAGTAATTAGAACTTTTTTCTTGTATTTATTTGCGAATTCCAGCACATTTTCAGTTCCGCCAATATTTGTCTGCAACGAAAGTAAGGGATTATCAATAATATTCCTTACTCCAACTGCTGCTGCCAAATGATAAATCTGTGAACATTCTGATACTAATTTTTTAACAATTTTTTTATCCAGAACAGAATCTATTGTAAATTCAAATTTTGGATTATCAATAAGATGTCTAATATTCAACAAACTTCCTGTCGAAAGATTGTCAATAACTGAAACATTATGACCTTCATTGAGCAATTTTTCCGCCAAATGCGAGCCGATAAAACCTGCTCCGCCTGTAATTAAAATTTTCATATAATTCTCCTGTTCTTCTATTCTAAAAAAACCTTTATTATTTTTTGTGAATATAATGTCAAGGATTTCATCTCTTTATTATCTTACCATTTTTTATCGCCATTTCCACGCAATTACTTCCAAGATGATACGGAAGATACTTATATGAAGGCATATCCATTATCAGAATATCTGCCAGTTTTCCGACTTCAATTGAACCAATTTTATTTCCGATTTCAAGAGAATATGCAGCATTCAAAGTAGAAGCGACGATTGCTTCTGCTGGCAACATTTTCATTTGAAGACAGGCAAGAGAAATAACCGTTTGCATTGAATCACAATGGCAGGAACCGGGATTGAAATCTGTGGCAAGAGTAACCGGCAAACCTGTTTTTATCATTTTTCGTGCTGGTGCATATTTTTTCAATCCTAAACTGAAAGTTGTGGCCGGAAGCAAAATAGGAATTACATTTGCCGACCTCATCTTTCGAATTCCCTTATCGGAAACAGCGACAAGATGGTCAGCAGAAACTGCACCCAGTTCTGCGGCAAGTTCTGCACCACCGATTGGTTCAAGCTCATCTGCGTGCATTCTAATTTTGAAACCTAATTTTTTTGCTTCTGACAAAATTCTTCTGGATTGCTCAATATCAAAAACATGCTCTTCACAAAAGATATCGCAATATTCTGCAAGATGCCGTCTTTTCACTTCTGGAAGCATCTCTTCAATTAAAATTTCTATGTATTTTTTTCTATTATTTTTATATTCTTCAGGAAATTCGTGAGCACCCAAAAATGTAGGAATAATATCCATTTCAGAAATTTTATTTATCTCTGAAATCGCTTCTAACATTTTTATTTCTGACTCTGTGGAAAGCCCGTATCCGCTTTTCGCTTCGATGGTTGTCGTGCCTTGCGCAAACATTTTCTTTATTCTCTTCAGACCGAGTTCAACTAATTCGGCTTTTGAAGCTTTTCTGACATCATTTATACTTGAGCGAATTCCGCCACCAGATTGAGAAATTTCTTTATACGATTTTCCTTGAATTCGCATCTCAAATTCATTTTCTCGGGTTTTGACAAAAATCGGATGAGTGTGTGCATCGACAAATCCAGGCATAACTACCTTTTCTGAAGCATCAATGATATTTTCAGCAATAAAATTTTTTGTAATTTCATTTGTCGTTCCAACTCCAACGATTTTTTCATCAAGAATAGCAATTGCACCGTTTTGAATTATTCCAAGATTTTGCATTTCCAATCCGCATTTTGGTCTATCGGACTGAATAGTCAAAAGTTCTTTTGCATTCTTGATTATTAAATCTGCTTTTTTCACTTAACCCCGTTTCTTACTTTTTGGAGTGCGAAAACGATCCCCGATTTATTCGGGGAGAACTTTTCGCTTTGCCTTTGATGTTATGCTGAAAGTTCGTCGCTTCGCTCCTCGTTTCAGCACTCCTTGTTTACAATTTTTTTAATAAAGCAACCGCATAAACTTTGATTCCTTCGCCTTTTCCAACAAATCCAAGTCCTTCTTCTCTTGTGGCTTTGATGGAAATTTGCTCAATCTTAATGTTAAGTTTTTTGGCAATATTGTAACGAATTTCTTTAACATATTTTTGCAATTGGGGATTTTCCAAAACAATTGTTGAGTCAATATTTATAATCTGAAAATTTTTATCTCTCAAAATTTTTGCTGTTTTTTCCAAAAGAATCAAACTTGAAATGTCTTTATATTTCTGGTCAGTATCTGGAAAATGGTAGCCAATATCTCCTAAATTTGATGCGCCAAATAATGCATCAATAATTGCGTGACACAAAGCGTCTGCATCCGAATAACCTGCGAGCCCTTTCTCAAATGAGATTTCTACTCCACCCAAAATGAGTTTTCTTCCCCTAACTAAGGGATGCACATCATAACCGAAACCTATTTTCATTTTTTTGCTCCTATTTTTTTGCCACGAATTTACACAAATTTACACGAATTATTTTCTTGTTTTTTTTATCTCAAATCTTTAGATATAGTTTCAGCAAACATTAAATCAAATGGATTTGTGATTTTAATATTTTCTGGAGAACCTTGTAAAACGAAAACCGTTTCACCTAAAATTTCTACTAATTCTGCGTCGTCATTTGCGAATATTTTTTTCTCAATTGCATTTTTATGAGCATCATAAATCAGTTCATACTTAAATGCTTGCGGTGTAAAAATCTCCCATAATTTTTTTCTTTCCAATGTGAATAAAACCTTATTCTGGGCAACTTTTTTAATTGTATTTTTCGCGGGAATTCCCAAAGTAACCGCATCTTTTTCAATCGCAATATCTACAATTTTCTTTATCTCTTCAATTTTAACAAATGGACGAACTCCATCGTGAATTACAACAATTTTACTGTATGATGGACAAAGTTTCAGAGCATTGAACACAGATTCCTGCCTTGTTTTTCCACCATTTACAATTAGAAAATTACTCTTCGGAATTTTGAATTCAGAGAAAATATTTTCTGCAAATTTCCTATCTTCCTTGTTGATGGTAATCAGAATTTTATCAAACATATTTGCTTTGATAAATTTTTCAAGGGTATGAATAATAATCGGCTTTTCAGCGATTTTTATGAACTGTTTTTTTATTTTGTTTGCTAATCGTTTTCCGCTTCCAGCAGCAGTTATTATGGCAATAATTTTTTCTTTCATTTTTAATAATTTTTGATAATCTTGCGTGCATTTATTTCGTCAATTTTTATCTGATTTATGAGTGTTTTTTTGTTCGCAAATTTTTTCTCATCACGAATTTTTTGGATAAAAAAAAGTTCAATCTCTTCTGAATAAATTTCTTCATTAAAATCAAAAATATATGTTTCAATAAATTTTCTTCTGTTATTCTTTTTTATTGTTGGCTTTACTCCGATATTTGTCAATCCCCACATTTCATTCTTTTTCAACATAATTTTTGTGAGATAAACGCCAGATTGAGGAAGTATTTTTCGTGATTCTGTCGGTTTGAGATTTGTTGTTGGAAATCCGAGTTCCCTTCCAATTTTATCACCTTTTATGACATTTCCAAGAATAGAATAATTTCTGCCAAGCATTTTTGCAGCGATATCGATTTTTCCATTTTTGATATAATTGCGAATTTTTGTGCTGGACACGATTTCATTTTCAATTTTCACCTCTTTTACCATATCAACTTTATATTTGAAAACATTCTCAAATTTTTTCAGAATATGATAATCGCCATTGCGGTTTTTCCCGAAATGCCAATCATAACCGATGATAATTTCCTTTGCTGCCAATTTTTTCACAAAATATTCATTGATAAAATTTATCGGAAGAAGATTTGCCATTTCTTCATTGAAATCAAGCCAAAGCACATAATCTATACCGATTTTTTTGAGGAATTCCTCTTTTTTCACCTTTTCTGTAAGCAGATATGGAAAGTGCTTTCTGTTAAGAACTTCTAATGGATGCGGATGATAAGTTATGACAACAGAGACGCCGCCAATTGCTCTGGCTCTCTCCACAAGAACTTGCATAATCTTTTGATGTCCAAGATGAACGCCATCAAAAGTGCCGACAGTTACAACTGGATTTTTCAATTTATGTTTGATTTTGTGGATATTTTTCATAATTTTACAAATTTCGAGAAATTGTTTTTTTTATTTTTTTTCGTAATTGAGCAATTCAACCAATTTATTTTTCAATTTTTCAAACTTCATTTCAACTTCAAATCCCGCTGCAAGTTTATGACCTCCACCACCAAATTTTTCTGCAATTTTTTGCACATCGGTATTAATTGACCTGAGTGAAACGCGAAATTTATTTTCTCCTAATTCCCGAAAATGTATCACGATTTCTCGTTCGTCAGATGGTTTTACATTTTTGGAAAAATTAGTTGTATTCTCCATTTTCGCATTGCACGCTTTTAGCATTTTCTGTGTTGTAACAAAACAAACAATTCGTTTATCATCAATCTCTTCTAATGTTTTCAGTGTCAAACCTAGCAATTTTAATTCAATATTTTTTTGATTTTGAAAAATATTTCTTGAACAAAGATTGTTATCTGCACCCAAATTCAAAAGTTCTTTCGCAACCTGAAAAGTTTTTGTCGAGACATTTTTATTCGAAAAATTATTTGTATCATAAATCAGACCAGTATAAAGGCAATTTGCAATTTTTTTCTGTTCGTTCGTTGGAAATTTTTCGATATCATTCTTCAAAAGAAAGTAAAGAATTTCACAAGCCGATGATGCGCTTGAATCAATAAGAGAAAGAGTTTCCCGCGTTTTTTTAGTTTTTCTGTGATGGTCAATGCAAATCAATTTTTTACAATTTTTAAATATATTTTGGACTATTTTTGGCGCTCTTTTTTTTTCATTGAAGTCCAACATAAAAACAATATCGTCAGAAGAATCTGAAATTGAATTTTCGGTTTTGTCAGATAAGCCGAGAAAATCATATTCTGGATATGGCGCAGTCGGATTGAAAATTCTAATATTTTTGTTCAAATGATTCAAAAAAATAAAGAGTGCAAATTGCGCGCCAATTGCGTCGCCGTCAGGATTTTCGTGAATTGTAATTATGAAATTTTGATTTTGTGAAATTATCTTTTTGAATTCAAGTTTAAACTCATTAATTGTCATATTTTTTGCTCTCTTTTTCAATCAGATTTTCAATGGAAGTGGCATTTTTTTCAAGTGAATCGTAAATAAAATTCAGTTCGGGAGTATGCCTTAAATTCAGAATTTGTGCTAACTTTTTTCGCAAATATTTTTTTCCATTATTAAGAGCGATTTCTGTTGACTTCTTATTTTTTCCACCTTGAATTGAAAAATATACATTTGCGTTATGAAGGTCTGGAGAAACTTTTACCTCTTCAATTGTGATTTTTTTTATTCTTTTGTCGCGAATATCTCGTCGGATTATTTTCGTGATATTTTGCATAATAAGAGTGTCTAATCGTTCTTTTTTGAAATCCGACATTATTGGATATCCTCGATTTTTGAAATTTCAATATCTGAATATGATTCTTCGATAAATTTGATTACTTCCTCCAATTATTTTGTTGATTTATACCAACTTCACTTTATTTAAATCTATCAAAACTAATTGGGATTCTTTTTTCTAAATCACCAGATGATAATAAATTAGTAGATTGAGGTGTTCTAAAAATGATCTCATAATAACCAGGTTTGTTAAGCTCATCAATGCTATAAATATTATCTTTTTCAGTAAAATAAATTGTATCTACTTTATTACTCTCAACTGTACCGATATAAACTTTAACAGAATCCGCTGGAAAACCAGAATAATTAACAATATCATTTTGTGTATATCCCATCATTTTAAGTTGTTTGCAATAGGCAATTTTTTGTTCTCTTGTATATCCTGCGGTATAAAGTTGAGTATATTGCATTGCATTTTGCATTGCTTTTTTCTGGATTTCACCAATTTCTGGTACTGTTATTAAATCAAAAGGATTATTTTTATTAAACGCATTTATTTGAGTTATTGTTGGTACACGAATACCATCTCTTAAGAGAAAAATTTCTTCTTCATAAG